>PHBS01000092.1 GCA_002841995.1 Chloroflexi bacterium HGW-Chloroflexi-8 | reverse complement strand
CGTTAGAGATCAACTACTAATTTTGAAAAAAGGATACTGGTAATGTTTAAGAATAAAAAAGGAAAGAATCCTGAAGAAAACATATCAATGACTCAGGAGCAAAAACCAAAAAAGAAAACCAACTGGCTCAAAGTCAGTGTTATTGTGAACGGCCTCATCATATTAGGTGTGGGCATTGCTTTAGGTGCCATGGCGATTTTGCATCAAAGCGATACCAACCCGCAGTTCTGCGGTACCTGCCATAATATGGATAAATATGTTGAATCCTATACGACCAGCACAAACATGGATAATGTCCATGCCCAGGCAGGTGTGCAGTGCAAGCAATGTCATAGCGCTTATGGCATTCCGGAAGAAATCGAATCCGGAATAAAATTCATCACCGGAAATTACGACAAGGATATGCCACAACGTAAATTTAACGACGATATGTGTATTCAATGTCATATCAGCATGGATTACATGGCAGACCAAACCGATTATTTACGCCGAAATCCACATCGCAACCACTGGACTGATTTGAAATGCCGTCATTGTCATATCTCTCATGGTGAACAAATCGATTATTGTTCACAATGTCACGAGAATGGTGGTCAACGTCTTACAGGTGCAGAAATTTTCCCGCGAGTGGATAATCCGTATGATAGTTATCCGGATACTGGTCCGGCACCGGCTCATTAAATAGATTTCTATCTCTCTCTTGTAGATACTCTCCTCTTCTAACAAAAAGTCCACGTTTTTTTTCGTGGGCTTTTTGTATTTTGGATAAAAAAACTTCTTATTGGTGATATTTCGGCGTCTGTTTTTAGTCTTGGCTCTGTAGCCCTGAATCTGGAAAATGGAAAACATTTCTGAATTTTCGTTTGTGTCACGTTGAACCTGGCCAGATTAACCTTTTCTTCACTGGCTCATTTCAAGTGGCAAACAGATTTATTTATCAGTTGGAACCTCTGCTGGAATCTGATCAACAATTACATTTTTATTTGCTTCCAACTCTTCAGGTTTCACTTTGTCAGCGGTTAAGAAGATTTCGGCATTTCCATGGCAGGAATTACAGGTCCGGCTCTGAGGGGTCATTCTCTGGATATTGTGTGGCGTGGCATAGGTCCAGGTAGGTAGCAAATTGAAGTTTGGTAAAAGATTATCACCATAAGCTTCGAAAGTATCTGGTGTAACTGGAATATGGCGAACCACCGTATATTCATAAGGTCGCTCTGCGCTTTGACGTACATTTTTTCCAATATAGAATGTAGTGGTTGTGTCTGCCATTGTAAATGAAGATTGCCCTGCATTATCAACGTTTGATAAATGGCATCCATCACAACTTGTATACGCGATCGTATGGCAGGTTTGACAGGAGAGTTTATCCTGATGGATTTGATGTTCCGGGACAACATCATTGACGCGCCCGAATTTTTGGTGGCAATCGATACAGGCGGGGCTTTGCTCTCCTTCGTAACGATGATTGGCACCTGAAGAATCATGCAGGCTCGTACCGGTGTGGCAGGCTGTGCATTCCATTTTGAACTGTGAACTATGAATATCAGCTACTAATCCCTCGTTTTTGCCGAGGTACTCATTTCCAACCCTGGAGCCGTGGCAGGCTGTGCATGTTTGTGTCATTGGGGGAGTCTTGACCACATTGTGTCCATTCAATAATCCGCCACCAATGGTGTTTGGCTGACTGATGTGGCAATCACCACAGGTTGTATGACAGGATGCACAATTTTCAGCGAATGCTTCATCTAATGCGGGGTGATTATCAGGAACACTTCTCGTGTACATGGCCTGGTAAAATCCGTTCTGTGTCGAGTGTAAGCTATTTGGAAAGGAAACCACAATATCCTGGTGACAATTACCACAAGTTTTTTGAGGGTTTTGATCTGGTTTCATATTGATATTGTTATGGGCAGTCTCTTTATCTTTGCTGGTTGAATCGCCACCATGGCAAGTTTTACAGGCTGCCTGACCATGTTCCGATTCCAAAAAAGTAGGGTCGACAAAAACTTTTTCCCATGCTTCCAATGCTTCTGTTTTATTTGCGAGACCCACAAATGCAGATTCTTCCTGTCTTTGTTCCAGGTTTGCTGAGGCATTCTCAATCAACATTTGCTTGTTTGTGTGACATGTTACACAATAATCTTCTGCAGGTACAAAAACTTCAAGCTGTGTCGGTGTAGGTGCTGATTCTGTGACAGCTTTCTGTGTTGCTCCAGGATTAGCATTACAAGCGCTGAACACTAATATGCTTATTCCCAAAAACGCGATTGATTTGAAGTTTTTCATGGAACATCCTTTTGTTAGAAAGATAAATTAACGGATTGATTAAAATAATATTAATTATAAGGAAAAAATGAAAGTGGTATTCATCATAAATCCTGTATATTTTTAAAGAGAGGATGATAAGAAAAACTTATGATAAAATGGTCAGGTTTTATTAATCGATCCGGATCACCTGGAGATTAGCAATGCTCGATTCTCATCAATTACGTGTTTTTATGGCAGCAGCTGAAACCTTGAATTTTTCACGAGCAGCCAGACACCTGCACATGTCACAACCCAGTGTTACACAACATATTCGCAGTTTGGAAGATCATTTTGGTATGCAATTATTTAATCGAACTGGTCGAAAATTGACACTTACCGAGGCGGGATCTACTTTATTACCAATGGCAAGAGATTTGGTGCTTGCCTCACTTCAGGCGGATGAAACCATGGGTGCCCTTCGAGAGGAAGTCCATGGGCGTTTATGGATAGCTTGCTCTACAACACCCGGGAAATATATATTGCCTTCTTTGATGGGTGAATTTCTAAAAAAGCATAGCAAAGTAGAAGCGACAATTTCAGTTACGACACGTGAACTTGCCATGAGAATGTTAAATGAAGGAAAAGCGCAAATCATGGTTTCCAGCGTTTATTCTTATCATCCGGATATTGAGTTTTACAAACTTTTATCAGAACCAATCGTTCTAATTGTGCCTAAAGATCATCGATGGTCAACTAGAGGAACAATATCGATTGATGAACTACGTAGTGAAAATATCATTTTTCGTGAACAAACATCCGGGACATATCAGGTAATCAGAGATGGTCTTGCAAAAAAGGGAATTGATATTACAGAACTGAAAAGCGTCTTAACGCTTGGCAATTCTGAGGCAATTGCTTTTTCGGTACAGGAAGGTGTGGGTGTTGGTTTCGTATCAATGCTGGTTGCAAATAGAATAGTCTGTGAACAGGTCACCTCAGTAAAAATTGAAGGTGTCGAATTGACTCAGGAAATTTTTATTGGACAACATCGCAGATTGCCAGCCACTACCGCCCAGATAGCTTTTTGGAAAATGGCCACCGACGAAAACAGCCCAACTTTGCAAAGAATTAATGCCTTATTAGACGCTAAGAAATAAATTTTAGTGAAATGTTGAGAGCTAAAGATTAGAGAAGAATAATCTTTTTTTCAGATCATTTTTAAGTTTACCCATTAAAATAGGTGAAATATTTCCCTTGTTTAAGTTTATCTACGAAATACCAAAAAATTTAGGAGTCCAATTTGTCATCCAACCATCCAAGAATCCTTCGAGAACATAAAACCATTGATCTGATGATTCGGATTTATTGTCAGGGCCAACATCGATCTGAAGGTGCCGTCTGTCAATCATGCCAGACTTTAAGAGACTATGCTCATTTACGCCTCGAGAAATGTCCTTATCAGGAAAAAAAGACGACCTGTGCAAATTGTCCGACTCATTGTTATAAAAAAAGCATGCGGGAACAGGTCAAGATCATGATGCGATATGCAGGACCCAGGATGATGCTTCAACATCCCTGGTATGCAATTCTGCATTTAATAGATGGTTTTCGGAAACCCGTAGAATTACCCCATAAAATTAAAACACAAGAGAACGAATGATGCTTTCGTCCTCCTGGGTTGAGGTGCTTTTTCTCCTCAAAGGTTCCGCCTGTTAAAATCATTAAAGCAGGGAAAATTAAAAATTGCAACATCATTTAAGAAAGTGTTAGAATTGGGGAATTGTGCAGAATCTAACCCTAATTCCTTTTAATTTACCCGGAAAAGTATATCGGGCACCCATGCCGTTTGGGAAATTTGATTATGGAAAAACAACATTACACGAAATGCAATCTCTTCAAATCCTGGAAGTGATTACGCTTGTTGAAGAATTTGAATGGCATGAAAAAGCAGGCTGTGACTTACGAGAAAAATATCAGCTCAGTGGAATTACAATGGAACATATGCCTGTGGTCGACTTTAACGCTCCACAAGACCCGGCACCTTATCGAAAAAGCATACTAAAAGCGTTGGACTTTGCGAAAAATGGTCGAAATATAAGCGTACATTGTAATGCTGGTTTGGGCAGGACCGGAACATTTTTGGCGGTCATGGCAATTGAGCATTTTGGCTGGTCTCCACTTGACGCGATTTTATGGATACGTCAATTCATTCCCGGTGCAGTTGAGAATGAAACTCAATTCAGTTTTGTTATGAATTGGGAATCCCGAAAAAATCTTTAAGCAGGGACGATTACTTTTAAGGAATTGGGCTGAACAGTCAGTTCGATGGGTGATTTTCCCCACATCTCACCATCCGCTTGCGTTGCTTGCACAGGTTCCGCCTCGATTTTAACACTTTTTACCTGCCAATGTTGGGCAGCGTCCTTCTTTTCTGTGCCACCAACTAAGGATGCTGCCAGGGAGAACAATCCAACCAAATCCGTTTTTTGAATAACGAAAACATCCAGCAATCCATCATCAACTTTAACTTTTGGATCCAGCGTTAATCCGGGAACGCCAAAAAATCCCGCGTTTGCAATCAAGCAGGTTAATCCCTTGCTCTCAACCTCTTGTCCATCCAGAACCAGGTGATAAAGCGATTCTTTGATCTCTTTTAAAGCCTGCATGCCACCGATGATATAGGCAAAGATCCCGAATTTATCTTTCAGTTCCCGATCTGTTCCTTCCAACATATCTGCTTCCAAACCCACCCCAGCTCGTAAAACAAAACCTGGCATGTCCGGGTCATTCGTGCTTCCCAGATCAATTAAACGAACTCTTGAGGACTCCGGTTGTGTGACCAGATTGCAGGCTGCTTCAAAGTTATGAGGGATTCCTAATTCGACCGAAAGGATATTGCCGGTGCCACCTGGAAATATCGCCATGGGAATTTTACTGTTTTGCAAGCCGCTGGCAACTTCCATGACAGTTCCATCACCGCCATAGGCCGCTACGATATCCGCGCCATCGAGAATAGCTCGTTTTGATAACCTGTAGCCATCTCCGCGTTCCTTTGTCATCACAATATCATAGTCATAGCCTGCTTTTTTAAAGATTGTATTAAACAAACTTAGGGGAGGATCTTTGACCCCTGCAGAAGGATTTAAGATAATACGGATATTTTTCTTTTCAGTCATAAATACACCAATTCATTATCGTATCTAGAATTTTAATCGGAATTCGCATCTATTAAAAATCATTGTTCAAGCTTTCTTTTGATTGTACGACCTTTTCGATTATGATAGAGTATACCAATTACTTTTTATTAGCGCATCGGAGAATTTGATGAAGCCAATCTTGCGGTTCGTGTTCGTTCTGGTTTTATGTCTGGCATTGATCATAGGATCATATAGCCTTGCAATGCAGTTATTAACGAATATGTATGATTATCGTTCACCTTTATTGGCTTCTCCACCTATCCCTGGTCAATCGTTGGGTAGTCCAATAGCTCGTCAGGTTGTTTTTGTAATCGTCGATGGTTTACGCTACGATACTTTTATTAAATCGGATGTGATGCCAAATTTAAGCCAATTGCGATCGATTGGCGCATATGCAAAAATGCGTTCCAGGATTCCAACTTATTCCAGTCCCGGTTATGGCGTTTTGTTAACGGGTGCATGGCCAGAAATAAGTGATGCACCACCTTTCAATCCTGCTTATGAAGATATCCATACCATATCGCAGGATAATTTGTTTTCTTCAGCTCACCGCCTGGGGCTGAAGACAGGAATTTCTGCGTTTTATTGGTTTGAAAAATTGATTCCTCAAGATTCAATTGATGGCAGTTTTTATACTTCTGAAGAAGATCAAAAGGCGGATCGGGAAGTTGTGGATGCCGCTCTACCCTGGCTTTCCTCAGGGCAATATCAATTTGTGTTGATTCATTTGGATCAGGTAGACTATGCTGGTCACCACGAAGGCGGTCCGAAAAGCAAGAATTGGGATGCGGCTGCAAAAAGAGCTGACGACCTGATCGGTGAAATTCTCAAAAAAATGGATTTGACTCAGGATATCATTCTGGTCGTCTCAGATCACGGTCATATTGATTCGGGTGGTCATGGAGGTCAGGAAGATATTTTGCGTCTTGAACCATTCTTATTGGCGGGAAAAGGCATTCAACAAGGTGAAATTGACGATGTTCAAATGGCGGATGTCGCACCAACCCTTGCAGCCATTCTTGGGCTAAACATCCCAGCTTCCTCACAGGGTCAGGCACGCTTCGAATGGATAAAAGGATTATCATCGGATACGGTTAGCAATCTTGCTTATGAAACTTCCAAACAACAGAGTCAACTTCTGCAGAAATATGCAGTGGCAATCGGCGCAAAACTGAATATGAACGATACGATCGTGGATGCCCAGAAAACAGTTTCTGATTATCAAAGCACTTTTGAGCAAATACGACAGACAAAAATTAATCGCCAGAGAACCTTACGGATAGGCATTGGCATTCTTTGCTTAGTCATCATTGGTTTTGTTTTGATCCGTTGGAAGTTTTTCAATACTGGCTGGCTGTTCTTTGGAGCAATCATTTATACCGTCCTTTTCCATGCTTACTACTGGTTGCTTGGAGCCCGCCAGTATTCTTACTCCATTGCAAACACAGAACTTTCTTTAATCCTTCCAAATGGATTGGCAGCACTTATTATTCTTTTAATGATCTGGATATTTTTTACCTGGCGTAACAAATCAGCAACTTCCGGAATTGAAATGGCAACCTTTTCAGGGTTGTTAGTTCTGGTTATTGCTTTTGTTACTTTTCTGCCTGTTGCAGCGCACTGGGTATGGGATGGGATGTTTGCAACCTGGACTTTACCAAATTTTGGTTTACACTTTTTAGCTATGATAAGCCTGATACAGATTCTATTTCTTGGAATTGGGGGATTGTTATTGATTGGTCTTTCTTTCTGGTTACGTTCACGAAATAAATTGGAAAAAGTATGACAAATTTTATTCAGCATGCCGCGTTTTTGGACCACGAACTTCCACCGGGATCATTGGCGTCTTTTCAAAATTGCCTTAATAACAGAGTTGAATGGGTAGAAGTGGATATCATTCCATTAAAAGGCGGAGATTTTGCATTATTGCATGACCCAAAACTGGAACACATAAGCAATGGTATTGGAGAGGTGTTCGAGAAAACTGCAGACCAGTTAAAGCAGTTGATTTATATGGGCAAAAATGGCTGGAAAGAAGGCATCCGACTGGGTACCTTGAGTCAGGCACTCCTATTGCTAAAAGAGGAACCTGGTCACACGCATCTCCAATTAGATCTTAAGCCTTATGCGCCTTTGTCCCCCGATGTGCTTAGAGATCTATTGGATTTAATCGAACCGGTAAAAGATAGAATTCTGATCAGTTGTGTGGCAGATTGGGCAATTCGGCAGATTTATAAAATGGATCCTGCCGTAAAACTGGGTTTTGACCCGCTATTGTACCTGGATATAACCAGCAAAGAACCGAGGCCTGAAGGCGTACCCCCATTTCGCATGGGTAAGTATGGCTATCTGGATGATCACCCGTTGGCAGCTCAAAAATGGGGTAAACCAGGAGACTATTTTGCATTACGGGCAGAAGCGCTTCTTTGCCAGGTGCCACGGGGAGTGACCTGGTTTCTAAACGCAGATTTATTAATTGCCGCCCTGGAAGCGGGATTTAATTGGATTGAGTATTTAAAGAAAAACGAGTCGCTCGTGGATGCCTGGACTGTGGATTTAGACCGAAAAGACCTGGCAAGCAGGTTGATAAAGGATGGGATTGATTTTCTTACCAGCAACGACGCAAAGCGCTTAGAAGAACAAATTTAAAACACCTTGTTTTTGATTGGATCTGTTGATCAAGAATGAGTTTTGCTGACGGATTGCCTACTCCTTGCGGATCAGAATATGGATGCCATTGGGATCTGTTACTGAAATTCCCTGGTCGTTACCCTCAAAGTTGATATCTTGTGTTTCAAGAGTACCTTTGATCTCCTTAAGGATTTCCGGGTTTTCAACCAGGATTTCGAAAAAGCGCAAACCAGCAGTATCTTCAGGTAGCGGCTCAGCACCGGCACTTTGCCAGGTATTCAGTGCAATATGGTGATGATATTCACCTCCAGCAAAGAAAAGAGCACTTTCGCCATAATCCTGTGTCACTTCCAGCCCAATTAATGAATAGAAGTCAGAAGTTTTTTCCAATTCTGCGGCACGCAAATGTATATGTCCGATGCGTGTGCCTGATGGCAATCCATTCCATTGTTTATTTTTTCCTTGTAAAGCATACATCAGGTCGTCAATATCCAGTGGGTCTGTGCCCATATCTAATTGGCCTTCATCATCAATTGGCCAATCTTCCATCGGCCTGTCACAATAAAGTTCAATACCGGTTTCTTCCGGTCCAGTCAGATAGAATGATTCTGAAACACCATGGTCTGCAGTACCTTCGATGTTAATCTGGTTATTGACCATGTGATAAATTAAACGGGCAAGGTCTTCTCGGCTTGGCAGGAGAATGGCGATGTGGTAAAGACCAGTGGTGCGTTTGCGAGGGGTAGGGTTATTTACCTTATGTAATGCGATCAAAGGTTGTTTGTCCAGATTGCCTAAGATAACTTCGCTTTCATTTTTCTTAATTTCTTTAAATCCTAAGCCTTCTTCAAAGAAGAATTGAGCCCGGTCCAATTGAGTTACATTCAGATGAACTACACCGATTTTGATATTAATACCATTTTCCGTTAATGACATTCCTGCCTCCATAAATTTCCTGATGCAGGCAGGATAACATGCTCTCCACCCAATTGTCAAACGAAAAGATTGAATTTGGATTGGAGATCATTCAATTATGAAGGTGATGCAAAAAGATTATCAAACAATGATTTTTTCAATTGCTATGCTTTTTCTGGTAAGATTTCATTATGCAAAAGCAAACAAAACCCATGACATTATTCAATCAGGATTTGGAAGGTGTTCTGGAAAGAATTACTTTTCAAAATGAAGAGAATGGTTATACCGTAGCGAAGATATTGCCAAAGGGGAAAATTCAGCCTATCACAATAGTAGGCGCTTTGGCTGGAGTACAAATTGGCGAATCTGTCGTTTTACACGGCAGTTGGGCGAATCATTCACAATATGGTCGCCAATTTGAAGTCCACTCATATGAAGTCAAACTGCCTGCCACGCTGGAGGGAATTCGAAAATATCTGGGCAGCGGTTTGATTAAGGGGGTTGGCCCTGCAACTGCCAAAAAGATCGTGGATTTCTTTGGTCTCGAGACTCTGGAAATGTTGGACCAGGATCCAAACCGGATTTTAAATGTGCCTGGCGTTGGCCCTAATAAAGCTGCGATCATTGGGAAAGCCTGGCAGGAACAGCAGCAGATCAAAGATATCATGTTGTTTTTACAGAGTCATGGGGTCAGTGCCAGTTTAGCAATCAAGATTTTTAAGCAATATGGCGATAAGTCCATCCAAATTGTTCGACATTCACCTTACCAACTGGCCAGGGATATTTTCGGTGTGGGTTTTAAGACGGCCGATCAATTGGCTGTAAAATTGGGACTTCCAACCGATTCGCCAGACCGGATTCAGACTGGATTGTTGTATGCGCTTGGAAACTTGACGAATGAAGGTCATTGCTTTGCGACACGTGAGCAATTATTGACAGAAACAATGCCGTTATTGGATCTGGCAAAAGTAATCATTGCGCCTGAAATTGACAAATTGGTGTCTCAAGAGGCATTAATTGAAGAGGAAAACGCATTGTATCTGCCACCATTTTTTCATTCTGAAAATGGTGTAGCTCGAAAAATTTTAAAGATCATGACTGAAAAGGGTGATCGTCTGGCAATATTCCGAAAAATCAATTGGCAGCTTGCTTTTGCGGCTATCGATTCGAGTGGAGGCATACAGTTAACCGATCAACAAAAAATAGCAGTTCAAACCGCATTAACTGAAAAAGTAAGTGTTTTAACCGGTGGACCCGGGACAGGAAAGAGCACCATTACCGGCTCCATCATTCGATTATTGAAGGAAAGAAGCTGTTCTGTATTATTGGCTGCACCGACTGGCAGAGCAGCAAAACGTCTTTCAGAAACCACCGGTTTAGAAGCCAAGACAATCCACAGACTACTTGAATTTAAACCCGCTGAAGAGTCAATTTTTGTTCGTGACCGAGAAAATCCTTTGGATGCGGATATGATCATCATCGACGAGACTTCCATGGTTGATATCATTCTGATGAACCACCTCTTGAATGCAATTGAAACCGGTTCACATGTCCTTTTTGTTGGTGATAAGGATCAATTACCTTCAGTTGGTGCTGGCAATGTACTTCGGGACATGATCGAAAGCACCGTCATTCCAGTGGTTGTATTGGATACCATCTTTCGGCAGGCTGAAGATAGTTACATCATTGTCAACGCCCATCGAATTAATGAAGGTGAATTACCGCAATTTCCAAAGGATGCCAGTGATTTCTTTCTTTTCGCCGAAACGGATGCCACGAAAGCAGCAGATTGGGTTGTAGATCTGGTCAATGAACGTATTGAACAAAAGTTTGGTTATAACTCACTTCATGATATCCAGGTTCTGACTCCAATGCACCGTGGCGCGACCGGTGTTACAGCATTAAATGAACGCTTGCAGGAGACCCTTAATCCAGGAAATCCACAAAAAGCGGAAGTAAAGCACGGAACCCGGGTTTTCCGGGAAGGCGATCGGGTCATGCAAATCCGAAATGATTATGAACGGCAGATTTTTAACGGTGATTTGGGTGTAATCCAAAAGATCGATACCGAAGAACATCTGGTGATTGTCAATTTCGAAGAACGACTCGTTCCGTGTGAAATCTTACAGCTTGAAGAATTGGTGCATGCTTATGCTATCAGTATCCACAAATCACAGGGTTCTGAATTCCCGGTGGTGATTATCCCCTTATTGATGCAGCATTATATGATGTTGCAACGCAACCTGATTTATACTGCGGTTACAAGAGCACGCAAATTAGTCGTCATGGTGGGGGACAAAAGAGCGATTGGCATGGCAGTTCGAAATAATAAAATTGCTTCACGCAACACAAAACTGAAAGAAAGATTACAGATCCCACTGGCTGAAAAAGATTCGAAATCTGTTTACAAGTAGATGAAAACTTAATCTCAAATGTTTTTGAAAACTTGTTTCATCGAATTGATTATTATTTTATAGTTGTAGTATCATTGCAAAAGATTTTTTATTTGGAATCGAAGTAGGTGCCTGGTTGAATAATCGCAAGAATCTTATTATTTTATTCTTTACACTCGTTGTGGTCATGATGGGTTTTGGCATCATTATTCCGATTATGCCTTTTTATGTGGAGAGTTTCGGCGGTGGTGGTTTGGGCTTGGGTTTGCTCATGGCGATTTTCAGTGTCATGCAGTTTATTTTTGCGCCTATTTGGGGGGCTTTATCAGATCGATATGGTCGGAAACCGATCATTTTAATTGGCGCATTGGGGAATGCTCTTTCTCTCTTGATGTTTGGATTCTCCACGCAATTGTGGATGATGTATGTTGCCAGGGCATTAGGTGGTATTCTATCATCCGCAACATTGCCAACAGCCATGGCTTATATTGGCGATACAACCGATGAACAAAACCGGGGTGGTGGAATGGGTGTCGTTGGAGCTGCAATGGGCATGGGTTTGGTGCTTGGACCCGGTTTGGGCGGAACACTTGCAAAAACAAGTCTTTCCACACCTTTCTTTTTCGCAGCAGCTTTGTCGTTGGTAGCGGTATTACTGATTTTTATTTTTGTGCCGGAATCTTTAGAAAAAAGTAAACGTGATCCTTCTTCCGCGATCAAACTACCAAAAATCTCCATTTTAATTCGGGAGTTACGTGGACCTTTAGGTTTCATGTTTTTATTGGCATTTATCGTCATGTTTGCATTGACGAATTTTGAAGGAATATTTGGATTATATGCGCAATATCGTTTCGATTTCAATGCAGCCCAAGTTGGATTGGTGATGACAATTGTTGGTCTTGTTTCCACTGTGGCGCAGGGTTTGCTCACGGGTCCAACCACCAAACGGTTTGGAGAGCGAAATGTTATTAAAATTTCTCTGATTGCAAGTTCATTAGGTTTCTTCTTAATGATCCTCGCTAAAACTACAATTCCGATCTATTTGACCGTTGGTTTTTTTGTTCTTTCGAATGCGATGCTAAGACCTGCTATTCAGTCGATTATTTCCAAGGAAGCAAAAAGCGGACAGGGGATTGCGATGGGTCTGACGAATTCCTATATGAGTTTGGGCCGTATTGTCGGTCCTATTTGGGCAGGAACTATGATTGATATTAATGTCATCTTTCCTTATCTCTCTGGCGCCATTGTATTTCTCTTTCTTTTTATTGCAGCTTTAATTTGGATGAAACCTGCAATCAAGAAAGACGATCCGATTTTATCATCAATCAATGTGACAATCCATTAATTTGATTTTTAAGTAGTTTGAAAAGGCAACAGTAATGGATGAAACAAGAATTGTAGCCAAATTCGAAAAAAATGCTCAGGAAATGATCTGTGTGGGGGTCAATCAATGGCAAGAAAAATGGCGTTGTTTCATTCGGGTTTATTACCCCGGCACAGAGAAAAGCGAGGATTGGCTCCCTACAAAAAAGGGAATCAGTCTGGATTTGGTTCATTTTCCGGAACTGCAAAGTGCAATTTATGATTTGGGAACGGATTTGGAAACGGAGCGTGAAGTTGCTGTAATAAACAAAGGAGCTGCTCAGGAAATTCGCATAAACTTAAGCAGTTTTAAAAAGATAAAGTTAATCAATATCCGCACATATGTCAAAATTGATAGTGAATGGAACCCTACCCAAAAAGGGGTTTCACTAAAACCCGATCTCTTCCCAGCTTTGTGTGACGGAATTGAAAAGCTTGCCAAAATGATCCCGGAATTAATTTAGCGCGTTACACACACCAGGCCAACTGCCTTGGGACCAACATGCGCACCAATAACAGGGGTTACGGATTGGAAAATAGGGGAATTGTTTTTGGGGACCAGATTGCTGACACGGTCATAAAGTCTTTTGGCTTCATCCAGTGCCTGGATGTGGATCACTGATATGTGTTCGATAGATCCTAAATTTTTCGCTAGCTGGACTAATCTGAGTATAGCCCGAATATGTGTAGTCACTTTTTCTGTAATTGCCAATCCTTCATACAATTTCAACAATGGTTTGATATGCAATAAAGAGCCGATTCCCAGCATCGTGAAATTAATTCGGCCACTTTTTTGTAGGAATTTCATGGTGTCTAAAGCAGCAAAAAGGTGGATACGCTGGCTGAGGTCTTCTACAATAGTTCGGATTTCCTGAAGGGAAGCCCCATTGGCGGCTGCTTTCGCTGCAGCAAGTACTTGCAGTCCTGCCCCGAGAGCTACTTGTTTTGAATCGTGCACGCTTACCGAAACACCAGCGGATTCTGCCCCCACTAACGCGGAACGATAAACCGCGCTCAGGCTGCTGGCGACATGAATCGCAAAAACCTGGTCTCCAGGTTGCTTGATTGCCTGGCGGTAATAATTTGAAAAAACTTCCGGTCCTGGTGCTGCCGTTTTAGGATGACTTGGAAATTTATCCAGGTTTTCGTAAAACTGCTCGTGTTTCATGTCAATTCCGTCCAGATAGCTTTTCTCCCCAATATGGATAAAAAGCGGTATCACGCTGATGTTATATTCCTGAATAATTTCAGCCGGTAAGTCACAAGCGCTATCTGTCACGATTCGGACACTCATAAGTTCTCCAGTATTTGATATGCTTAACAGTAAGTTTAACACTCAAATCTTTCAAATGATGCGGGGAAAAAACCATTAATATTGGTGGTGTTTTAACTCGATAATCTTTTTTGATTTTGAGATAATAAGATGTGTTTCTTTCCGAAAAGAAAATATTCAAGAAAGAAAAGGGTTAAATGAAAGAAAAAAATACTTTTGATATTCTGATTTTAAATGCCAGACCTGCTGCGGGAAAAAGTGAGATTCTTGATTATTTAAAAAAGTATGATGTTATTTCCTGCAAGGAACGCTTTCATATCGGGGAATTTGATGAGATTGATGATTTTCCGATGCTATGGACCTGGTTTGAAGAGGATGAACTATTGGAAAAAATGGGGCATCCACGCCTGCATAGCGATGAACGCGCTTATTTTAAATGGAATTACCTCTGGAATGTTTTAATTCGGCGGATGTGTTTTGATTATCAAAAACTTGTGGATCGCATACCGGATTATCATCAATCGAAAACAACCATCTTTGAATTTTCACGTGGTAGTGAACATGGCGGTTATTCGGAAGCATACCAAAACCTCACCCCTGAAGTTTTAAACCACATGGCTATTTTATATTTAGATGTGTCCTTTGAGGAATCATTAAGAAAAAATCGAAATCGATTTAACCCAAATCGTCCGGATAGCATTCTCGAACATGGTTTATCCGATGAAAAAATGGAGCGGTTGTACCATGATGTGGACTGGCATGAATTAACAAGATCAGATCCGTCTTATATCGAAATAAAGGGTGTCAAGGTACCTTATGTTGTTTTTGAGAACGAAGATGATATAACAACGGAGCGTGGAGAAGCCTTAGGAAACCGATTGGAAGAAAAATTGAACTTGCTCTGGCAGCGGTGGAAATCCCGACCTTAAGGGCATTGGATTATGCCCTGTGACCATAAACAGGTACCGCAAGCTGGAAACGTATTTCCCAGGCAGTCTTCCATATTTTCAACCGAAAGGTCACAGCCTCCGCAGAAAGTGCAGGGAGCAAAGCTAAAGTCCTGAACTTTTCGGCGATATTCCACATATTCAGGCTCGAGCCATAAATCAAAAAGAGATCTTTCCTGCAAATAGCCAATTACATGACGATAGCTGATATGCGGTTTGTGATGCAGAAAGCTGGTGTGGGTGTGCATTAAAGGCCAGCAAGGACTGATTCCACCATCCCATGCGATGGAAGTAGACCCATTCGCAATAAATCGGCAAATGTCGTTTGACCCACTTAAAGAGTGACCACTTAAATCGATATTCCATCCGCTGTTAAGTGCTTGAATAAAGCTCTCCTGTGCTTCAGGAAGCTCTAAATCCAGCTTGGGCAGACTGGCTTGAGGGAGCCAATCTGAGGAGAGATAGGTTATGTTTTTCAAAGCATTGGAATAAAGCATTTGCGGAACCATTTCAGCAGTATAGGGCATAACATTGCTTGCTGAAAAAAATTTCGCTCCCATCGATCTGGCTAGCTGCATGACTTTGGGAAGGTCGCTGATATTATCTTTCATGGCAACAAATGCAATGCCGATTTGGGGATGCGGGTGATGACCACCATGTCGAAGCCCGCGAAATTGCCGTACATTATGGATTACCTCACTTAACTGAGCACCCAATCTTACATCATTGAATTTTTCTGGTGAAGCTCCATCGATGGAAACCCATAAAATATCCAGCCCAGTCTCAATTAATTCCTGTGACATTTTTTTGTCTAACAAGGTTGCGTTGGTGATTAATTCTACATTTGCACCTTTTTGTTTGACTCTTTTTACCCAGTCAATGATGTTGGGGTGCGAGAGCGGTTCACCTAATCCGCTGAAGGAAATCGTAGGAACTGGATCAAATTCATCCAAACCATTCAGAATGGCAGAAAATGTTTCCTCGGTCATGTTACCCGAATTTTCTTGCCAGGAATGGCGGATGCACATTGTACAGTTTAGATTACATCGATT
>PHBS01000091.1 GCA_002841995.1 Chloroflexi bacterium HGW-Chloroflexi-8 | reverse complement strand
TCGATCAATCTGGGGTGTCTACGAAATTAATCGTCTAAAACAATCTCAAGCGAAATTGTCTCAACTTGATGGGCGAAATCAGAAATTATTGACAGAACAAATAGGTGATGACCGGTTCCAGCAAATTCTTGATTCAGAAATTTCTGAACTTGAATCTCAAGATTTATTGACGATAAAGGAAATGTTGGGCGGTCGTATTAGAAATGAGATCTATCGCGAATTACTCCTTTCCATTATTTCTCAAATGTGGGTTGAATATTTGACAAAAATGGAATCTTTGCGTATTTCTATCGGAATGGAGGCTTATGCTCAGCGAGATCCCTTGGTTCAATATAAGAGTCAGGCATCTGAATTATTCAATGACCTCCTGATTGATATAAGATCTGCTCTTGTCAATCGAATGTTCACTTATCGACCTACCCAGAGGGTTAATGCGACGATTGAAAAAGATCGCCAGTTCAATCAAGCAATAATTGAGGAAAAGTCAGAAAAAACTATTGAAAATGACGAAAAGAAGAAAAAAAAGCGCAGAAGACACTAAATTTCTAATTAAAGACTATAATATCAAGATTGACATTCCTATCAGGCTTGTCAAGAATGGATTTCTTTCATATAATTTGAAAATCTTTTAAATTGGAGTATGTTGATCGTATGGAGCAAAAGGACGCCCAACTCGAGCAGGCCAAGCCTGAAAATTCGCAAGAAGACAACATGGCCTCCTTGCTCGAACAAGAAGGCCAAGGGATCTATTTCCCCAAAGCAGGTGAAATTCGTAAAGGTGTAGTAGCTAGTATTTCCCAGGGACAAATTCTGGTGAGTGTTGGTGCAAAATCTGAAGGAATCGTCAGTGGTCGGGAATATGATCTGATACCTCCTGAAGAAATTGCTAAATTAACAGTTGGTCAAGAGATTCCGGTTTATGTTTTAACACCCGAAGATTCCCATGGCAACCTGGTTCTTTCTTTCATGCGAGCTTTAGAAGAACAATCGTGGCGAAATGCAGAACAATTATTAGAATCCAAGGGTTCTTTTAAGAGCACAATCCGTGGTTACAACAAAGGTGGCTTAATTGTGCCTTTGTCTGGCCTTAATGGATTTGTACCTGCGTCACAGATTAGTCTGACCCGTCGCTCAGGTTTAACTGGAGATACCCCCGAAAAACGTTGGGGACCGATGGTTGGCGAAGAAATCGAAGTGTGTGTTATTGAAGTTGATCGTGAACGACGGCGATTAATTCTTTCAGAACGCGCAGCCAGTACAGAAACTCGGGAATCCGTAAAAGAACGAATACTCAACGAACTTACTGAAGGTGATGTGCGAACAGGTCGTGTGACCAGTTTGGCTGAATTTGGCGCATTTGTAAATATCAATGGCGCTGATGGCCTGGTTCACCTTTCTGAGATTTCCTGGGACCGCATTCAACATCCAACTGAAGTATTAAAAGTTGGACAGGAAGTTAAAGTCAAGATCATCAGTGTTGATCGTGAGAAGAAACGAATTGGTCTTTCGATCCGACAATTGCAAAATGACCCATGGGTTGAACGAATCGGACTTTATGAGGTCGGCCAATTATTGGAAGGCACGATCACTCGATTAACTAAATTTGGCGCCTTTGCCCGAATCGAAGAAGACTTAGAAGGTTTAATTCATATTTCTGAGATCAGTGAACGAAGGATTGATCATCCGAAGGAAGTCTTAAAAGAAGGCGAAACTGTTACTTTGCGTGTGATCAAAATTGAACCTGAAAATCACAGAATTGGATTAAGCATCCGCCGTGTCGATTCTATGGCATACGCTGAGATGGATTGGAAAACCTTAGAAGACATTTTGCTGGACGAAGTTGAACTTGATGATGCCGAACCTGTTGAAGCACCACAAGAAACCGTTAAAAAAGTCGTAGTCAAAAAAGAAAAAATTCAAAAGGTAGAAGACAATCAGGAAACAGCCCAGAAGGAAGAAGTTAAACCCAAAAAGGCTAAGAAGGTTGTAGTCAAACCGGATGAAGTCAAACCGGATGAAGTCAAACCGGACAGTGAAGACGCTTCGGCAGAATAAATTTCAGGACAAATGAGCAATATGAAAGCGCACCGAACAGTGCGCTTTCTTTATGAAAGCGAAATGATATGCCGTATATAATGATCGATGGTCACGAAGATTTGGCATACAACAACCTTACTTTTGGAAGAAATTATCTCAAATCAGCGCTTCAAACTCGGGAGAGTGAAAAAGCCACAATCATTCCTGAACGAGGTGGGGGATGTATGTTGGGTTTTCCAGAGTGGCAAAAAGCTAAGGTTGCTTTCATTTTTTCCACCATATTTGCGATGCCCAAGCAATTTCAGGGTGGTGATTGGGAAAAAGTCACATACAAAACAGCCAACGAATCAAAAATCGTATACCAATTGCAATTCGATTATTATGAGCGGTTGGCAGACGAAAATCAGGATAAATTTCAGATCATCCAAAATTTGAAACAATTTAATAATTTATGGGATGCCTGGAATTCTGGTGTTTTGATGGAGCATCCAATTGGTTTGATCCTATTGATGGAAGGTGCCGAAGGTTTATCTGATGCAAGAGAAATTTCCGAATGGTACGAAAAAGGATTGCGCATAGCTGGACCGGTTTGGGCTGGTACTAAGTTCTGTGGTGGATCTCATCAGCCAGGTCGATTCACTCGAGATGGAAAACTTTTACTTGAAATCATGGCAGATCATCAAATGGGATTAGATCTTTCGCATATGACAGAAGAATCAGCCTTAGAAGCATTAGATCTTTATCCGGGAGTCGTTCTTGCTTCCCATAACACATCTCGTTCACTAATGAATTCAAAACACGGCGAAAGGCTTCTTACTGATTTAACCATTCGAAGATTAATCGAAAGGGATGGTGTGATTGGTGTAATGCCATACAATTACTTTCTTGTTCCAGATTGGACAAAAACTTCACAGCGTGATAAAGTAACTTTAAATAACCTGGTCGATCATATCGACCACATTTGTCAGTTAGCTGGAAATGTCGATCATGTTGCGATTGGTACTGATTTTGATGGCACAATTGGGTTTCCGGAAGTACCACTGGAATTAAATTCCATTGCAGATATGCCATTATTAAGTTCTGTCCTAAAATTAAGAGGCTATCAGGAACAAGAAATCGAAAAAATTTTTGGATTCAATTGGAAAAGGTTAATTGAAAGGATCTTGCCTGCATGAGTTTGGAAAAGCAGACAGAAAACCATCCGAATATAAATATCACCAAAGTTAAAATCTCAACAGAGCGAATTCGATTTGGCCTTATTGCCACAATCATTGGCTTTTTGATTTTTTTATTAGGAGCTAGGCCATCCATTTTTGGTCTTGATCGTAGCCCTGTAATTGGTTTTGTACAAATTGCCATGTTCTTAATAGGTTTGGCAGGAATGTGCATAGGTGGTTACATCAGCATGATGGCCTTATGGAATGGTAATCAACCGAGTATTTCTGCGGATATTGGTATGCGTTTGGTAGCTACAGGATTTGTAATAGCCGTTTTTGCAGGGATGGCGGATGTTTTTGGAATGGGTAGCCATCCTTTGCCAGATGTTCCGTATTTTGGTGCCTGGCAAGCCCGTGGTGTTGAGATTGGTGAAGGAATTATCGCGATTGGTTTCTTAATGATGGTTCCCATTCGAAAGAAAAAAAAGGATGAAAAAATTCCTCAAAATGAAAAAATTGATCAATCTTAATGGAATTTTTTCTCATGTCCAGGTTTGACTTAGCTTGACACGCTGAATTGACTTTGATATGATCCCTTCGATGAGGTATTAAATATATGAATGAATTTGATGATCTTCCGGATCTAGAAACCGGGAAATCAACAGGAAACTTGACTGAAAACCAAAATCCGATGAAAAACCAAGTCTGGCGTGATCGCTGGGAAAAAATTGTAAGATTGGGTTTAGGTGAAATAAGTATAAGAATCGGCACCGCAATAGCTTCAGTTGCCTTGGTACTATTAGTTGTTTGGATTATGGGGAGATTCTATCTAAAAGGAGAAATCTCGGCGAGCAGCCAGGTTCTTGACATTGTTGCAATCTCAACCCCAACCGCTTTGGTTGAACTTCCTGCATTTATAGTACCTGATTCTAAGACTTCTGTGGATGCTTTGACAAGATATACTGACATCAACACATTACTTCCGGATAAACCAAGGTATGAAATTACAACTTATGTTGTTCAAAAAGGTGATTTCATTTATGGAATTGCCGAAAAATTTGGATTGGAACCAGAGACAATACTTTGGGGAAATTTATATACGTTAGGTGACGACCCGCACAATTTACAACCGGGTCAGGAATTAAATATCCTACCGGAAGATGGCGTTTTACATCGCTGGTCAACGGGAGAGGGATTAAATGGTGTATCTGAATATTATGGCGTCACACCTGAAGACATCATTAATTGGCCAGGTAATCATTTGGATGTAGCGACATTGGGTGAATTTTCTAATCCAAACATACCAAATGGGACGGATTTATTTGTACCTGGTGGTAGGCGAGGATTTGTAACCTGGAGTGCGCCAAGAATTTCTCGAAGCAATCCTGCGGTTGCAAAAATCCTTGGACCTGGCTATTGTGGCGTCGTTGTAGACGGGGCAGTTGGTAACGGTACTTTTGTTTGGCCAACAACTGCCAGATATTTATCTGGGTATGATTATTCAACTTCCACAAACCATTTGGCGATTGATATTGGTGGTTCATCCGGAAATGCTATTTATGCTTCAGACAATGGTGTTGTTGTTTATTCTGGCTGGAATAATTATGGATATGGAAATATGGTGGTAATCGATCATGGTGGCGGGTGGCAGACACTTTATGCACATCTTTTGAGTGATTTATTGCCTGCATGTGGATCCAGTGTATATCAGGGTGATATGATTGCTTACATGGGTTCTACTGGAAATTCGTCCGGTCCTCATTTACATTTTGAAATGATGAGCGACACTTATGGTAAGGTGGATCCGAAATTATTCCTTCAATAAAAACGATAAAAAGACTTCCTTCAAGGGAAGTCTTTTTTGTTTGATCTGAAAAAAGTATAATTGATTGGAGAGGTTGATTATGTCATTAATTCATCCAATTCGTCCGTCCCCTATATCTGGATCTTGGTATAGTTCTGATCCGAAAGAATTATCTTTTGAAATTGATCAATATATTTCTAAGGCCAAAAATCCAGAAATTGTTGGAAAAATTATTGGTATTTTAGCTCCTCATGCTGGTTATCAATACTCTGGCCCAACAGCTGGATTCGCATTTGGCACAGTGATGAATAAGAAATACGATTTAGTTATCATACTTTCTCCATATCACGCGTATCATTCAGCTTTACTTTTATCCAGCGCTCATCAAATGTATTCGACCCCATTGGGACTGGTTTCAGTAAATCGGGAAATTTTACAGGATTTGCAGTTTGGGTTATCGAAAAATGATTTTCAATTAACACAGATAGCAAATGACCGAGAACACTCTCTTGAAATTGAAATTCCATTTTTACAACGATCTTTAAAAGGAGAATTCCAGATTTTGCCTTTGATGGTTAGACAAGTAGAACCTGATGATGCGAAAAAAATTGCAAAAATTCTTTTTGACAGAATTTTTCATCAAAAGGTATTAATTGTAATTTCCTCCGATCTTTCTCATTTTTATACGCAATCCCTCGCAATTCGCTTCGATATGGAAATTTTAAGCCAAATAAGCACATATTCGTTAGAAGATGTTTTTAAAACAGAAAAAAATGGAAGTGGATTTGCCTGTGGATTGGGAGCAATTCTTATTGGTATGGAACTAACTCGCTTGTTGGGGGGGGATGAAATCAAAATACTTTCCCACTCAACCTCTGGAGATGAGACTGGTGATTATCAATCTGTGGTCGGGTATGGAGCTGCAGCCTTTATTGGAAAAAGTCTCCCCGAGGACGCAGAATTCGAATGAAGAAATACGTTCAAGTTACAATCAATTTGCCTGAAATTGATGGTTTTTTTGATTACCATCTGCCGGATGAGTTGATTGATTTGGTCGAAATTGGCTCTTTGATATTAGTTCCTTTTGGAAAGCAGAAAGTACAAGGAGTGGTTACTGATTTTATTGAGATTCCACAAGTGCCGGATACGAAAGCAGTGCTTGAAATCTTATATGAAAAACCGGTGGTAACCCGAAATCAAATAGATCTAGTCAAATGGTTAGCGAGAGAAACGCTCTCAAAAGAATCTACCTGTTTTCAATTGGTACTACCTGGGGGATTGGGTCAAATTGCTGAGAGCATTTATCGATTGGGCGAATCTGAGGTTACCTTTCCATTGTCTCCATTACAAAGAAAAATAATCAACATTTTAAAAGAAAAAGGCCCGCAAAGAGGAAGACAATTGGATGTGTCTTTAAGAAGAACAAGATGGAAGGATTCGATAAAAGCCCTCATCTTAAAAAGAATTGTCATAACCGAACCGTTTCTTGCGAAGCCATCAATTAAGCCGAAATATATGTCATTTGTCCGTCTGATCACAGATCCAGACTCAGTTAATGAAAGATATCCCGGGGATGTAAAAATAACTTCAGTGATTATAAGAAGAAAGGCAGTTCTGGATCTTCTTATAAATGAGAATAAGGATCTATTAATACAGGTCGTATACGGAAAAACTGGGGCAAATCGAAATGATTTGACCCGATTGGCTGAAAGTGGTTTGATCGAAATCGTTGAGTTAGAGACGATTCGAGATCCCCTGAAAAGTATGGAAATGATTTCTCAGCCCATTCCGAAATTGACCGAAGATCAATTTTTCGCCTGGGAGAGAATTGTAAAATTGATTGAACGGGAAGATACAGAACGTCCAATCGTTCTACACGGTGTGACTGGTTCGGGGAAAACAGAAATCTATTTACAAGCGGTTAACGAAATCGTTAAAAAAGGTAAACAAGCGATTGTTCTGGTTCCTGAGATTAGTTTGACGCCTCAGACAGTTCAACGTTTTCAGTCTCGTTTTCCGAATAAAGTTGGTGTTTTTCATTCAAGACTTTCAGAGGGCGAACGATTTGATACCTGGCGAAGAGTTTTGTCTGGTGAATTATCGATCGTCGTCGGTCCACGAAGCGCTTTGTTCGTTCCTTTTGAAAATCTTGGAATCATCATCCTGGATGAGGTTCACGATGACTCTTATTTTCAGGATGACAAACCACCACGCTACAGTACATTGATGACAGCAAAAGCATATGGGAAAATTGCAAAAGCACACATTATTTACGGAAGTGCAACGCCAGGTGTGGAAATGATGTTTCGCGCCCGATTGGAAAAATGGGAAATCATTGATTTGCCATCAAGGGTATTAGCACACCGGAAAGATGTACAAGGAGATTTTCTTCCACTTTCAAAAGTCAATGATGATCTTATATACCTTCCTTTACCAGAAGTCACCGTAGTTGATATGAGGAGGGAACTTAAATCTGGAAATAAATCTATTTTCAGCCGTGAGCTGAAATCAAAAATGCAAAAAACATTAGAGGATGGACAGCAAATAATATTGTTCCTAAATCGACGTGGAACAGCAACGTTTGTTTTTTGCCGGTCTTGTGGATATCGTGTCAATTGTCCGAGATGTGACCTTGCACTAACATACCATGCCGATCAGGAATTGTGTATTTGCCATCATTGTAATTATCAGCGACTACTGCCTAAAAAATGTCCGCAATGTGGTAGCGACCAAATTCGCCAATTTGGAATTGGAACCGAAAGAGTTGAGCAAGAAGTCATTAAGCAATTTCCTGATGCTAGGGTGGTCAGAATGGACTCCGGTGTTACCAAAAACAAGGGTTCTCATTTGACGATCCTTAGCCAGTTTGCTTCCAGACAGGCTGATATCCTTGTGGGAACGCAAATGTTGGCAAAAGGAATTGATTTTCCTTTTGTGACGTTAGTTGGCGTGATATTGGCTGATGTTGGACTAGGTCTCCCGGATTTTCGGGCAGCAGAAAAGACTTTTCAGTTGCTAACTCAGGTAGCTGGCAGGGCAGGGCGTAGCCAATTAGGTGGAAATGTAATTTTTCAATCCTATCAACCAGAGCATTATGCCATCCAAAAAGCATCTAAACATGATTTTTCATCTTTTTACCAACAAGAAATTGAAATGCGAAGAAAATTAGATTATCCACCATTTACTCGCTTAATCAGGCTGGAATTTCGCTCTCAGAAGGAAGGTGAAGCAAAAGATCGATCTGAGCGAATGGCTGAGAATATCAAACACTGGATAAAAGATGGTTCTTATACACAAACCGAGATTATAGGACCAGTCCCGTGCTTTTTTCAAAAAATTGGTGGCGAATTTCGATGGCAGATTATTATTCGGGGGCCAAAACCAACCGAATTAATTCGAACTAATGATATGGGTGATGCAATTATTACAGTTGATCCAATCTCGTTACTATAAAAAAACCTGGTGCTTCAAACCAGGTTTTTACTTAGTTAAGGTAACACGAATCGTGGATTTATAAATCCACCAAAATATCTCACTTCAAAATGTAGGTGAGGTCCTGTTGAGTTTCCAGTACTTCCGGCAGCACCGATTGGTCCACCCTGGTAAACACTCTGACCACATCTAACACTTATAGCGCTTAAGTGCGCGTAAAGAGTGGCATAACCGTTGCCATGATCAATCATCACCATATTTCCGTAGCCACCGCTAATACCGCCAGCATAAACTACGACACCACTATCAGAAGCGTAAACGGTCTGCCCGGTCATTGCTCCGATATCAATTGCTAAATGCCCAGACCAGAAATCATTTCCGGAAATAAATGTATTTCCTGTTGGCCAAATAAAGGTCCCGGTCCCGTATGCGCCACCTTCACCAGTACTGCACGCTCCTGGAATTGAATTATTGACACCAGATGGACCCCGAGCAAATGTGGGGACTACCCATTGCTGAAATTCCCGCTGTCCACCAGGTACCATTACGAAAGTATCCGGTTCGATCACTGGATTTGTACGGTCAATTTTATTAGGTGTCCAATCCAAGATCGCCTCTGGATCAACTTTAAGGAAACTGGCAACAGATTCGAGTGTGTCTCCTTCTTTCCAATCATAAAGAACACCATCGACAGGAGGGATTCTTAATTCCTGTCCGACCGAAATCATGTGAGGATCATCGTTGAGTGTATCTTTATTTGCCCATAAAATTGTTTCTGGACTAACATTAAATTGTTGAGAAATACCAAAAACCGAATCTCCGGATTCAATGGTGTAAATGATAATATCTTTTCTCGCACGGGTAGGAATGATTGTTCTTGGGTTTGCATAACGTAGAAGTGAATCAGCACTCTCAGGGGATTCAAATATTGGTAGTTCCGCTGGATCACTACCGGTTCGAATAAAGTTCGCAGATTCCACTTTTGGAATTAAGGAAGATTGTTTTGGGGTGAAGAACTGTACAACTACAAAAATCAAAACAGCGACCATTAATGCTGCAAATCCCCACAATATAGGCGACAGCCACTTCCTTATGGTCAAGTTGTTTGAAATCAATTCACTTTTTTTACTGTTAGCAAGATCGTCAGAATAATCCTTTTTTCGATCTACAGTCAATTTTCTTTTCAAGAATCCTCCGTTAAGCTTTCAAGGAATTCTACATTATTTTTCGATTTTGACAAGCGCTGTAGAATTGCCTCGGTGGCCACGGATACATCCATTCCTGCTCCGAGTGGTTGTTGCGATATCATCTGAATGTACATTCGCCTCATTAACCAGACTCTTTGTAACATATCAGGACTTAGAAGCAAGTCATCTCGGCGAGTTGAAGATTTTTCAATATCAATTGCAGGGAATATACGCCTTTCTTGCAATCTTCTAGTAAGATGCAGCTCCATATTCCCGGTTCCTTTAAATTCTTCGTAAACCACATCATCCAGGCGCGAACCCGTATCGACCAAAGCAGTGGCAATGATGGTGAGAGAACCACCCTCCTCAATATTTCTTGCTGCGCCATAAAAACGTTTGGGGGGATACAAGGCTGATGGGTCCATCTCACCGGACAATGTTCTTCCGGATGGAGTAACGGATAAATTGTAAGCTCTGGCCAGTCTGGTAAGAGAATCCATCAGGATGACAACGTCTCTTCCGATTTCCACCAATCTTTTTGCTCGATTTAAAGCAATTTCGGATGTTCGTACATGCGCTGAAACAGGTTCATCAAAGGTCGAAGAAACAACTTCAGCATCGACGGAACGATCCATATCTGTTACTTCCTCTGGTCTTTCACCGATGAGCACCATGATCAGATATGTGTCCGGATGATTTCTGGAAATAGAATTTGCGATATCTTTTAATATTGTGGTCTTCCCAGCTTTGGGTGGGGAGACTATCATCCCTCTTTGACCTTTGCCGATGGGTGAAATTAAATCGATGACTCGTGTGGAAAGTGTGGAAGAATTAATTTCCAGATTAAAACGTTGATCTGGAAAAATGGGTGTGAGATTTTCGAAAAAAGGGCGTTCATGTGTATCTTCAGGATCCATTCCATTAATACTGGTTACTTTCGTTACGCCAAAATGACGCTCCGCTTCCCGGGGAGGTCTTGCCTGACCAATTACAAAATCACCACCACGAAGATTGTAACGTCGAATTTGGGCTTGAGAAATATATACGTCATCACGGCCTAATTTGTAATTTTGGCGTAAAAATCCAATACCTTCCGGCATTATCTCTAAAATTCCACCTCGAACCTCCTCACCTTCTTCGTTGGTGGGTGATTGTTGTTGGCATATCCTCACGATTAAGTTTTCTTTTTTTAACCTTGGAGAATTTGGTATTTCTAGCTCCTTGGCAATTATTCTTAATTCAGGTAAAGTTTTCTTTTCAAGATCTTTTATACTGATCATGTAATTTTCCTCAATAGATTTATTTTTATCCGCACGCTAAAACATCTCCCAGAGAAACTGGGATGTGAAATCCATTTTGAATTGTTTAATTATTTGGGTATTTCGTAAATATGTTGAAAACCAGAATTCGATCTCGTGCGTAGATGAATTATAACATGCCAAAAATATATTACGCAAGCGAAGGTAAAAGGCGAATAAACTAGATCAAGTTAATGATTTTCCATACCAAGTAAAGCCTTAAAGAAATACTTTAATTTAAATTCCTGACCAGACAACATGGTTTGTGCTCTGAAAAGGTTAGAAATGGATCTTAACACCAGAAAAGAACATAAGAATATCAATGCAAGAGAAAGCAAAATTTGCCAAATTGGAACATTTCCAGCAGACAGACGGGTCATCATCGTCACTGGGGAAGTTGGGGGAAATAAGCTAAAAAATAATGAAATTGGTCCGTTTGGTTTGTCAATAATCAAGCTAATTAACATCAATGGAATGATTAATGGGATGATTAGAACGGTTGTGGCTTGTGAGGCTTCTTTTAAATTGGGAACTAAAGCGCCTACACCAGCCATTAGACTTGCATAGAAGGCATATCCTCCTATGAAAAAAAGAATTCCCCAAAAAAGAATAGACGTGGGTAATTGAAACGACAACGGGATATTCATCGTCCTTCCGCTTATTCTAAGCAAAATTAAACCCGCACCGCTCCATATTATGGTTTGCAGAAGACCCACAAGTCCTAAAGCAATAATTTTTCCAGTTAGCATTTGAAGAGGACTAATCGAAGTCATTAATATTTCTAAAACACGATTTGTCTTTTCATTGGTTACACTGTTCAACATCAAACTTGAACTTCCCAGGATTATGACATAAAAAATCATGGTGACAATGTAGGGTAGAAAAAATGTCAAACTGCTTTCCGGATCACGACTGGTTTCCGGAGAACGTATTACAATCTCAAAATTATTAATATTTTGAATTCTGTTTACGATTTGAGGGTCATTTCTTAGGATTTGTTCTGTGATCATGTTTTCCAATTGCCAGGACAAATCATCCCCCAGGGGATCAAAATCAGTTTTTATTAAAACAACTTTTCCATTATTGACATAATCCGGATCAATTACATAAAATCCAGCTATTTTTCCAGATTTTAGTGACATCTCACCTTCAGGTTGATTTGGATAGATTACAAATAAATCCTGATAATTGTCAGGAATTTCCTGGATAATTCCACTTTGATCGACTAATCCAAATATTTTCACTTCATTTTTTGGGGTGAAAATATTTTGTATAACACTGGTTGAGGTAGAGGATTGTGAATTCCCAATGATGATAGTAACGAGAAATCCGATTATTGGAATCAAGAATAAAGTAACAATAAATGATTTTCGCAAAACAGTGGTTCGAATTTCGTGCATAAAAACAATAAGAATTTTGTTCATGAAGTCCCTCAAATTAATGACTTACGGAATAATTCTTTTAATGAAAGCCTCTTACCATATCTTAACATTCCCAATCGGAAAGCACGGCCAGCCAACCACAAAGAGAAAATAGCGAGCACAACTAACAAGGCAATTGTCAATGAAGATTGCCAAAAAGGAACATTCGAGAATGCAACCCTTAAAGGTAGACTTATAGGAGCTGTAAAGGGGAATATACTCAAAAATATCGAAAATGGGCTGTTCGGGTTTTCCATTAAGAGACCGATAAACCAAAAAGGTATCGCGATTGGTAATGTAAACAAACCTGAAACCTGCTGGGCTTCTTTGAGATCAGTTGTAGTAGCACCCAACGCAGCCATCATTGCAGAGACCATCACAAAAGCCGGGATAAACGTCATAACAACAATCAATAAAAAATCTGCGTCAATTTGTGCAGACCGAAGATTAGGAAATGAATTCATGACAAATCCTACACCAATGACGCCGAATAGTATCCAGATAATCAATTGGGTTAGACCGACGCTCAGATTTCCTATTACCTTGCCTGTCATTAATTGAGTTGGAGAAACGGAGGTGACCACGATTTCCATAGTTCGGTTCTCTTTTTCCTCCACAACTGCTTGTAGCAGGTAGCCACCACTTATGTTGACCGCGATAAGAAACAAAAAACCAGCCAGGAAAGGCAAAACTACAACGAAAAAATTGTCATTACTGACAGTTCGTTCATCATCAGAGGCGCGAATTTCAATATTTGCCCCTTCAATAATTCTTTCTGAAATAAGTGGATCGATTGTACTTAACAGATTTCTTTTCAAAAATTTGGAAAATTGACTGGATACTTCCCCTCCGGGAGCTTCATTAGCAATTAACTTTCCTTCACCAGTTTCAAGGTATTTTTCATTCAGCACATAATAAGCCTGGATTTCCCCATTTTTCAGGGCAACTTCGGCTACTTTTTCATCGGAAAAGGGTAACAATTCTATTGGTTTATCAAATATGGAAGTATTTTTTTCTACTATTTGCTTTGATTGATCCAAAATACCTGAATGATCTACATATCCAACAGGTGTATTGTCAATGGATATAAACGCAGTTAGCATACCTACTCCGATAATCACGAAAATGAAAAACGGTAAGCTGAGTACTGCGAGAATAAATCGTTTTTTTCCAACGTGGCGTAGATATTCATGTTTTATTACAAGCCAGATCTTATTCATTTCCTACCCCGGTTTGAGTCACAATTTGAATAAAAATTTCATCTAAAGAGGGGATCGAGATTTCAAAGAGGTCCAGAATAATTTCCTGGCCGATGAGATATTTGAGAAAATCCTGCGGAGAATTGCCTTTTTCCAGATGGATTTTAAAATCACCGTCATTATTTTCGGATTGAATTGAACTTACTCCAGGGATGGTTGAAGGGAGATTTGATTGGGTTTTGATGTGAAGGTCATTTCCGGAAAAGCTTTTTTGTATTTCAGATAAATTGCCATATAATACCGATTTCCCTTGATTTATAAGGACAATTCGGTCACACAATTCTTCAACCTGGTGCATTTGGTGAGTACACATCACAATTGTCTTTCCCATCTTTCTTTGTTCCTGGAGTAAATCTTTAACCATTTGTGTATTCACTGGATCCAGGGCAGAAAAAGGCTCATCAATAATTATTAATTCTGGTTCGTGGACCAGCGTAGTAATTAATTGGGCTTTTTGCTGCATTCCTTTACTTAATTCTTTTACCTTTTTTTTTCGATGTTCGTTCAAGTCAAATTGTTCCAGATAACGGGATACTTTTATCTGACTTTCATTTTTACTTAGCCCTTTTAATGTAGCCAGGTAGACCAGACATTGTTCCAGATTTATATCCTGGTACAATCCGCGTTCTTCTGGTAAGTAACCGAGCCTCTGTTTTTTTTCTTCAGACATTTTTCCACCAAATATTTTCACAGTTCCACTGTCAGGTTTAAAAATGTCAAGAATAATCCGAATACAAGTTGTCTTCCCTGCACCATTCGGACCTAATAATCCAAAAATCTCCCCCGGTCGTACATCAAATGAGACACCATCAACTGCTTTTTGATCATTAAACCTTTTTGAGATGTTATTTGTTTCAATGGTATTCATAAAAAACCTCAAATATCCTGAAAATTGTTGGTAAAAAAAATTTCATAGTAATTTTTCTATTTATGTTATCATCAAAATTATTGTTAGCTAGTAGAAAATAATAAGAAATATAAATTTTTTCATTAAATTTTTACAAGAAAATCTCAGTTTTTTTTGTATGTTAGCTTAGCTCGCGTTAGATCATTATATAATATTGAGCAGAGTAAAAAAATGTAACAGGAGAAATGTTATGAGTATGACGCCTCGTGAAAGAGTGTTAGCAGTCTTAAATTACGAAATTCCTGACCGCGTACCTATCGTTGTCGGTGCCAGTAACGCAACTGGAATAAAAATCCGACCCTATCGAAAAATAAAGGAAATTCTGGGAATTCAAAGTGAAGATCGATATATTTATGATTGGCCAGAATTAGGGTCAGCTTTACCTGATGAAAAAGTTCTGCAGCGCCTTCATAGCGATGTCCGGGGTGTTTTTGATCGCTTTCCCTTAGCCGTCTATAAACGCAATCAATCACGACCAGCACATACTCCATTTGTAGATGATTGGGGCAATGGACAAATGGAAATTAGCCCTGATAACTGGTACCCAGGAATTCATCCTATTCCAGATGCAAAGACCATTCAAGATCTGGACGCTTACCTATGGCCAAATATGGATGATCCTTATCGTACAGCACATGTACGTGAAGAGGTGCAGAAATTACATGAAGAAAACCAATATGCCATCATGGGGGTACCATGGCTTATGTTCCCGTTTGAACGAGCAATCGGTTTGCAGGGAATGGAAAAATTTCTGTTGAATATGGCAACTGAACAGGATTTTGCACAGGAATTACTGAATCGGATCAATCGTCTTTGTATGGTTAATATGGGACATTTTCTGGATCAGTGTGGCGATATGATTGATATGATTAAGATTGGCGATGATTTAGGTACACAGGAAAACCTGTTGATTTCTCCAAGAATGTATCGAAAGATGTTAAAACCTTTACATGCAGAGATGATTTCTCTTATAAAGCAAAAAACCAAAGCTAAAGTATTCTTCCATACCGATGGAGATGTTTTTAACCTGATCGATGATTTTATTGAGATCGGTGTTGATGTCCTTAATCCAATCCAAACTTCTGCAGGAAAAATGTCTAATCTTGAAGAATTAAAAAGCAAATATGACAAACGCATTCTGTTTTGTGGGGCGATCGATACCCAGAAAATACTTCCTTACGGAAGCCCGGAAGAAGTTGCTCAAGAAGTAAGAAGAGTAATTAGCCAACTTGGCAGGGGTGGAGGATATATGGTCGCAACTGTGCACACAGTAATGAATGAAGTACCTGCCGAGAATATTCTAGCAATGGTAGATGCTGTTGAAAAATATGGTTACTATCCACTAAAAGGTTGAACTAAAAAAGGATCCGAAAGGATCCTTTTTTTTCATCGCATAAGTCTTTACTCTTTTTCGTAAGGTTCACCTTCTGCGGCTGGAGCATGCCCACGTCCGATTACACCTGCGAGAACGATGATTGTTGCCAGGTATGGTGCCATACCTAAAAATTCACTGGGTAATGGAACCTGTAATAATGAAGCTTTAGCTGAAAGTGAATCAAAGAATCCAAATAGCAAACCTGCACCCATAGCGCCTACAGGATGCCAGTTTCCAAA
>PHBS01000090.1:16182-22558 GCA_002841995.1 Chloroflexi bacterium HGW-Chloroflexi-8 | reverse complement strand
CAACAGTGGCCTATAATGATCGCCATTTTGATGAAGATACGATGTGGCGCGGTCCGGTATGGACAAATATTAATTATTTCATGATAGAAGCGCTTCAGAAAAATGGTGAGTTGGATTTAGCCAGGGAATTACGCAAAAAAACCTTACAAATGATCCTGGAGCAGGGGGGTATGTATGAATACTATAACGCCAGAACCGGAGAACCTCCCGTAAAAGCCGCCAGGGTTTTTGGCTGGACTGCCGCGGTGTTCATTGATCTGGCAATTCAGGAGAGTCAAGACCCGGAGCACGATTAAGAACAATAAATTTATTTTGATGGATGCATATCAGAAGCCAGGATTTAATAAAATCCGGCTTGAGGGCATATTTCCAACTCAGTTTGTACAATTCGACAGAAGAACTATTAGTTCGAATAGCTTAAAGGCACTCGTGTTCCGGCTTCAAAAGAACAAAAGAAAGAATTGTGATTGAGATAAAAAAATCTTTATATTTGCTCCAAGCAATTGTTTGCAAATTGCATGTTTGCCCGAATTAATCTAACTGGATTGTCAATCATCTAACTTTTCATACTTGAGCCAGATGAATTGATAGGGGTCCAGCACCAGTTGAATATTGCCGTTCTTAAAATCCGGACGAGATTGTAAGCTGATGAGATCTGTGGGTATACCAGACAGTCCTGGTTCTTTTAAACGAACCTCCTTAACGCCGTCTGATAGGTTGTTTATGACAACAATGGTCTCATTATGATAATTTCGTTTGAAGGCTAAAATTGCTAAGTCCGCAATATTACACCATTCCAGGTTGCCCGATCCAAAAGTAGAATTTTGTTTACGGATTTTTACCAGTCTTTGAGTGAAATTCAAAAGCGAATCGGGGTTTTTCAATTGATCAGTGACGTTGACGTGTTCCGGATCAAATGGAGCCTGAGTAATAATTGGTGCGTAGAGTTTCTCCGGAGTGGTTTGTGAGAATCCTGCGTTGAGCGACTGGTCCCATTGCATTGGCGTTCGAACCCCATTCCGATCAAAGAGCAAAATGTTGTCGCCCATACCGATTTCATCACCGTAATAAATGATAGGAGCTCCCGGCAGGGAAAAGAGTAAGGCATTAATCAGGCGAATTTTGACTGGATCATTATCCAGCAGGGGGGCAAGACGCCGCCGTATTCCCAGGTTGATCTTCATACGTGGATCCGGTGCGTACTCCTGCCACATCCACTGACGGTCTCCTTCGGTGACCATTTCTAATGTTAATTCGTCATGATTTCGTAAGAAGATACACCACTGGCAATTCTCAGGGATGGGAGGCGTTTGGTCCACGATCCATTGTAAGGAAGTACGATCGCCTTTTTTTAGCGACATAAAAATTCGTGGCATGACCGGAAAATGGAATCCCATGTGGAATTCATCGCCGTCCCCAAAATATTCTCGGACTTTCTGTGGCCATTGGTTCGCTTCTGCCAGTAGGATGCAATTCGGGTACTCGTGATCGATCATCGATCGAATTTCTTTTAAATATGCATGAGTCTCGGGCAGATTTTCACAATTCGTACCTTCTCTTTCGAACAAATAGGGGATTGCATCTGCCCTGAAACCATCGATTCCCAATTTCAGCCAGAACCTCATCACATCCAGCATCGTTTCCCGCACTTTTGGATTATCGTAATTTAAGTCAGGTTGCGAGGCATAAAAACGGTGCCAGTAATATTGTTGAGCCAGATCATCCCAGCTCCAATTCGATTCTTCAGTGTCCAGGAAAATAATCCGTGCTTCTTTATATTTGTCTTTGGTGTCGCTCCAGACATAAAAATCCCGATAAGGAGAGTTCCTGTCCGCACGAGCTTGTTGGAACCAATCATGCTGATCGGAGGTATGATTCATGATCATGTCGATAATGATGCGGATTCCGCGCTTGTGTGCAGCCTGAATTAACGTGCGAAATTGATCCAGTGTTCCATATTTTGCTTCAATATTATAAAAATCTGAAATGTCATAGCCATCATCTTTTAAGGGAGAAGGATAAAAAGGCATGATCCATAAGCAGTCAATACCCAGGTTTTGTATATAGTCCAATTTTTGAGTAAGACCAGGCAGGTCACCATGCCCATCCTGATTTGAATCGAAAAAAGCACGGACATTGACCTGGTAAAACACAGCATTTTTGTACCATAAAGGTTGTTTTTGACTCATTTTCAATTAATTCCTTAATTAATTTCACATTTAAACACACAGATAAAAACAGATTCGACCGCACTCAATTAATCGAATTGACAAGCGTCTGCTTCATTTCGAATCACGAAAGTGTAAATTGTATCAAAGAAAACCAAGAACAGAAAAAATCAATTCATCTGATTCGAATGGTTTATTTCCTATTCTTCAACCCAATCCAAAGATTTTATCCTCAGGGAAGCTGCCAGAAGAATTAATTTAATTAACAGCAGCTTCCCGGGAGGAAAAGAATGAATTAACCTTTTACAGAACCAGCCAGCATACCTCTTACGAAGAATTTTTGCAGGCTTAAGAATACAATCATGGGCAGTGCCATTGAAATGAAAGCAGCGGCTGTCAGCAAGTGCCACCCGGACCCGAGGGAAGTAACCATGTTACCAATTTGGTAAGTAAGCACTGGGTGTTCTCCGCCCAAAAATACGAGGGCAACCAACAGGTCATTCCAAATCCATAGGAATTGAAAAATTCCGAGGGAAGCGATAGCAGGTAGTGAAAGTGGAATGGCTAGCTGGTAAAAAGCTGTCCAGCTTGAAGCACCATCCAGATATGCTGATTCAAAAATTTCACGGGGTAGACTGCCAAGGAAGTTTCGCATGAGGTAGATGGCGTAGGGCAGTCCAAAGCCGGTGTGGAAAAGCCAGATTCCAAGGAATGTTCCATTCAAACCAAGTTGAGCATATAATCTGGAAATTGGAATCAAAGTCATCTGTAGTGGTACGACTTGCAAACCCACCAATAGTGCGAACAACCATTGGCGCCCTTTGAAATCCATCCAGGAGAAGGCATACGCAGCGAATGCTGCAAAAAGGATGGGAAGAATTGTGGATGGAATGGCAACCAGTAAACTATTCAAGAAAGCACGACCCATGCCACGGGCATTTCCAAGATCACGGGTGTCACAGAATAAATCCACGGCCTGAGTACCGGCAGCACAGTCTTCCTTATAAGTAGTGTTTCCACGATAACCAACCAGTGCATCAATGTAATTGGAAAGCGTAAATCGTGGACGGGATTCTATACCGGAGATTCGACGCATATAAGTTGCAATGTTGGCAGATATATTTTCATCGGGAACTTCAAGCTCACCCAAGTGAGGTTTGCCATCAATTTCCTTTTTAAGCAGGACGATTAAAGTAAATGAACGTCTGTATTTTTGAACTAATTCCGGATTGGAAAGATCTGCTTCTGCAATCAATTTGCCATCTTTACCATGGCACTCAGCACAGTAGGTGTTATATTCTTTTTCGCCTTTGGGTGCATCCAGGATCTTCCACCAGCCAGTCTCGTTAATATCCTGAACTGGGCGGAAAGAGGTAACCAGCAGACCAAAGGTTGGTAAAAGCCAGAGAGCACATACAATGATGAGAATTACGTGTGGGGAGAGACCGCGAAGCCAATTTTTGATTTTCTGAGTCTTCATCGCATACTCTCCTGTTCCCGAAACCGGCGGATGTTAAATATCATAGCTGGAACGATGACCAAAATGAGAACAATTGCGATGGCAGCGGCGCGTCCGGTATTGAAACTGGAATACATTTCTTTGTACATACGGTTGGCGATTACTTCAGTTCCATAATTGCCTCCCGTCATGACGTAGACGATATCAAATATTTTCAGAACGTTGATAACCATGGTTGTCATTACAACTGTGATGGTAGGAAGAATCTGGGGGATCATGATTCTGATAAAAACCATCCACTCCGTAGCGCCATCCACCCGGGCAGCTTCCAGAATTTCGGTGGAGACTCCCTTAATGGCGGCAGCCAGAATGGTCATACAAAATCCTGTCCACATCCAGACACCCACAATAATGAGCATAAAGGTATTGATCTGTGGTTCCGTCAGCCAGGAGACTGGTTTCCCTCCTAAGGCAACAACAACAGCATTTAAGATACCGATCTGGGTTTCACCTGTGCCGAAGTTGTACATAAATTTCCAGATCACACCGGCTCCCACAAAGGAAATTGCCATCGGTAAAAAGATGATTGCTTTGGCAATGGGCTCATATTTGACGCGATCCGCTAGCACTGCGATCAGCAAACCCAATATGACAGTGCCTGTGACCATAAATACGATCCATTTCAAATTGTTCAGGAAGGCAGTCAACATGATTTCTGATGTTAGAGCATAATGGAAGTTCTCAAAAATCCCCCAACAGGTTTGTCCGGCCACGCAATTATCTCCAGCCCAACCTGTATTGGCATTATTTCTGAAACTCAGTAGAAAAGTATTGAGTCCAGGATAAACGATGAAAGCTGTCATGACCAATAGAGCAGGTAAAAGATATAACCAGGGGGCTATTTTTCCCTGACGCATTATTGCAGGAACTTGCGAGTCATTTGAGGCCATACAATTGTTCCTCCTTTTATTGCCTTCCAGCAAGGAATTTGAATACTAAAATGAACCGAAAAGGCAGACAGATACGTAACGATTGGGAAAAGAAGATACTCCGGTCTGCAATCAAACCGGAGTATCTGAGAATCTAACTTATTTCAATGCTTCAGCCTGTACTTTCGCGGCTGCAGCCAACGCATCAGCCAAATTACCACCATTGACATAAGAGACAATAGCAGTCCATTCAGCACTACCAAAGCCACCCGGAATGGTATCACCGATATCCGAAGTAAAGCCTTTGGTTTCAGCTAAAGCTGCACCCTTCTTGATCAGGGACGGATCGACATAATTGCCATTGGCACCCTTGTTGGGGGAGAGGTCGAAAGTTGCCTTGGCCCAGTTAGCGCCACCCAATTCAGAAGAGAGGTAAGCCACCAGAGCGCGAACAGCAGGAGTATCATTGAAAGCCATCATCCAGTCCGCACCACCCTGCAAACCCTGGGCACCAGGAACGGGGAAGAAATCAAAATCTGTGCCATAAACCAGGTCGGTGTATTGTTTGGCGACTTCACCGCCAGCAAAACCGGATTGCTTGACCATCATCGCTTCAGGCGGGTCAGAGAAGACTTTGTAAATAGCATCCAGGAAACCGGTAGAAAGGGTCCCCTGAGCGCCACCGACGGTGTACTTGGGATCCATAGCCCATTTACCATAGGTTTCATAGGCTTTGACCACACCAGCGTCATTGTAAGGAACTGCACCGGTCATCAAATCATTAACATATTTTGGACCTTGTTGGACAAGCAGGATATCCTGGATGAAGTCAGAGCCGGTCCAGCCAGTGGCATCACCGGATTCCATACCCATGCTCCAGGGGACATCCCCATTGGCAACCATTTTCTCAACGAGAGCGTCCAATTCATCCCAGGTGGTTGGGACGGTGTAACCCTTGGCTTCAAAGACAACCGGGGAGTACCAGATAATGGTTTTGATATCGGCTTTGACGGGCAGACCCAGCCATTTACCATTGATGGTACCGGGATCGGTGAAGAAACTGGCATAGTTATTCGCATTGGCACCGAGGACATCCATTGGTTGAAGTTTGTCCTGGTATTGAATCAATTGGGTCACATTCCAGAAAGCGATATCCGGAGGTGTGCCAGCCTGGACTTTAGTATCCAGGAGAGCCTGATCGCGGGTAGATTCTGGTTTAATGACAATACCGCAGGCATCCACCAGAGGTTTCAAAATTGCATTCAGTGCTGCTTCTTCGGTACCAGACCATTGATAAAGCATACTGATTTCATCACCAGCTGTAACACCTGTGCAGTCAATAGCGCCTGCCATAGGTTTTGTTGGTTCTACAACAGCTGCAGTCGGTTGAACAACCGGTGCTGCAGTCGGGGTTGCGGCGGGTTTGCAGGCGACAATCGCCATGCTCAAAATCGCCATAACCGCAATCATTTTCCAAACTTTCTTGTTCATTTACTCCTCCATAAGACTAACTATCTTGGATCGAACATTTTTAAACGTACACGACAACAAAAGGTTCTTGATATTCATTAACCTCCTTGAAAAATGGAAATTTGCCGGGACTGGATTTTCCTCTGATTAACCCAGTAAGGCAATTGATTGAAAAAAGAAACAAAACAAAGGAAGAATTGCACTGAAATTTGCGTAATGAGAATATGAAGGTGTGCTGAATGTTTCGTAATAAAAAGTTGGGTTATTTGTGGATTATTAAATGAAGAAAGACAAGCTGCACGAAGGCCCTTGGATTTCTGACCCGGCGAATTAAATCGAGTAAAAAGTAA
>PHBS01000090.1:0-16123 GCA_002841995.1 Chloroflexi bacterium HGW-Chloroflexi-8 | reverse complement strand
AATAAAATAGTCATTGAGAAAATTGGATTTGGACGAAAATTTACCGCATGATCACGAAATTTTCATTAAAAAATCTTGCTATTCAATATCATGGATGTTTTTTGGGCTGGTCTCCTCCACACGATTCACGAATTACCAGGTGTGTTTCTAATATCGTTTGTTTTGGTGTTGGTTGTTGGCCATTAATCAACTGGATCAGGACATTTCCGGCAGCAGTTGCCAGTTCAATAATTGGAAGATGAACGGTGGATAAGCGCGGTTGCATAAACTCGGAAAGTGGCACATCATCAAACCCGATGATAGCCATATCATTTGGGACGGACAAACCTGCATCCTGCAAGGCGGAGACAGCGCCATAGGCAACCACATCGCTTGCCACAAAGACTGCAGTAGGGCGAGGGTTAACGGAAAGCAATCCTTGCATTGCCCGATATCCGGATTGAGGATCAAAATCTCCGTAACGCAGCAAGCAATCATCAAAAGGAATGTCATGCATTTTTAATGCGATCTGATACCCACGTAGACGGTCAGCCGAGGCAGTGAAATTTGGTTTGGCGTTGGTGATGCAACCGATACGTTGATGTCCGAGTTGAATGAGGTGTTCGGTAGCCATTTTAGCAGCTTGAACATTATCCACATCCACGGAGTAAAAAGGGCTGGATGGTAAAGCGCCCATCAAAACGGTTGGAAAACTAACCTCGGCCAGAAATTTTAGTGCATCATCTTCAAGGCTTGGCCCAGAGAATAAAATGCCATCCACCTGGCGGGCATGAATCAACCGTTGATAGGAATTATGATCTTTTGGATCATCCAAAACATCTAAAAGGACACGCATCTGATTCTGATGTGCAACCTGCATCAAGCCATCTACGACCTGGGTCATAAAAACATCGGATGATATTTGATGATTACGTCTTGAAAGTATGAGTCCCAACACACTGGCGCGCTTATTAACCAGTGCCTGGGCAGCAGCATTTGGCACATAACCAAGTTCTTCAGCTGCGCGTAAAACCTTTTGAACAGTGCGAGGGCTGATCTGATTGGACTCGTGTTTATTGTTTAAAACCATTGAGACTGTCGTCCGAGAGACGCCAGCACGAGTGGCAACATCCTGGGAGGTAATCTGTTTTTTAGCGTCCATAATTTGGGTAACACGCGTTACTAACACGTGTTAATACAATAACAATTTTTTATTCGAGAGTCAATAGGGTTTATGAAATTTGGCGAAAATGTTTCTGAAATCTATTGAGACTGGTGAGCAGAAATGGTTTGGAAAATCCAAATTAACCATCGGTTAATATGGGATCAAAACATATTCCTAATATTCAGAAGATTTATCAGATTCATGATAAAAATAGAATAAGCAGAAAGGGTCATGGATTATGGGTGAATTTCAAGCAACAGGTACGAATTGGACAACATTGTGGTCGCAATTAGCCCGGGTGGGAAATACCCGCCGTAAATTGAAACTGGAAAATGGACAGGCAGATCGATGGCATAAAAATGTGGAACAGTTTAATCTACGGGTCTACGAACGCTGGGAACAACGCGATACCAGCCGGCAATTTGTACAGAAAACTTTGGAGGATTTTCCTGACTCAAACGTCCTGGACGTGGGGGCGGGCAGTGGCACCTGGACGCTGATGATGTCTCCATTGGCGAAGTCGGTTACTGCACTGGATTCATCACCCGCCATGCTGGATTTTTGTAAAAAAGAAGTGGAAAATGCCGGATTTGACAATGTGGACATCGTGGCAGGAATTTGGCCGGAAATTGCTGCACAGGTGCCAGAACACGATATTACCCTCTGTTCACATGCCATGTATGGTTGTACGGATCCTGTCGCATTTTTAAAGGCGATGATTGAAAAAACCCGTAAGCGCATCATCTTATTACTGCGCGCACCTTCGCAGGATGGTGTTATGGCACAGGCAGCCATGCTGGTTTGGGGGCATCCGTATGACAGCCCAAATTTTCAGATTGCCTTCCAAATCTTATTAGACATGGGCATATTCCCGAATGTGATCATGGAAAATGAACATTTGTGGAAACAATGGCGTAACAAAAGCCTGGAAGAAGCCTTGGCCGAGTTGAAAGGACGCCTGGGTTTATTCGAGGATCAGCAATATGACCAACGATTAATGCATCTTTTAGTTGAAAACCTGGTACGGGAAGGGGAAGAATGGGTCTGGCCGGCAGATATACGTACTGCTCTGGTCTGGTGGGATGTATAAATTCCAACGATATAACAGGAATCCGAAATGAAAAATTAATCTGTCTCCGCAGAAGCTTTTCCGGTAATCATCGCATGATTTTTGCGGTTGATCGGGTACCAGATCAGCAATGGCAGGGCAATTACGAATGCGATCACCGGCACAATGGCAAAGAAAAAGCGGATACCAAACAAGGCATGTTCGCTTTGAGCGACATTTGGCACATATCCGTATAATTTCAATGCCCAACCACTGGCAGCAATTCCCAAAGCTCCGGTTAATTTACCCAGGAATGAATTGATCCCAAAGTAGATACCTTCATGGCGTTCACCGGTAACCGCCTGATCAACCTCGATCACATCCGGGATCATGCTCCAAGGGAAGACGTATTGGGCGGAAAATCCCAAACCGGCTACGAAGGCAACAATATAAATCAACGGAGTGGGTCCGGGCGGGAGAAAGAAAGCCATTAGAATTCCAACCGATGCGATTGCCAGACCGAGAGCATAGGCCGGTCCCTTGCTTAACTTGCGTGAGGCATAGCGCCAGGGTACAAGGAAAATAGCAATCGTGGCCAACATGGTAAACATGATCAGGGAAATCTGGTCCGTCATTCCCAACTGGTAGGTCAGGAAATAGGGCAACAAGCTGGTCAACAAGGTAAAACTGATACTAATGATGGTGCTCATGATCATATACTGTACGAATGGGCGGTTGCGCAGGACCTGTTTTATTTGTGGCAGGATAGGCATCCTGGCAGGGACCTGGTCGGCATGCTGTACTTCTTTGATGCCAAGTGTGGTGATCAACAAGGTAATCACTGCTACAACACCAAACACTGCTCCCATCCCGCTATAGGCGGCGTTCTTACTCCAGCCCAGGTTGATAAAGAATCCCGCTACTGCGGTGGTCAGGGCAGCGCCAAGGATATAACCTAAAACAGTGAAGATCATACGGATTGAAATGAGCGAAGTGCGCTCATCATAATCGTAGGTTAGCTCAGCGGAAAGGGCATAATACGGTACACTGACGATGGTTTGGAATGTGTCGGCCAGTAGGAAGGATCCTAGCACTGCCAAAAAAGCTTTCAGTCCAACCAAACCGGGGGGTAGGGAAAACAATAACCAGATTGACAAACCAAAGGGAATTGCCCCAAATAACATATAGGGTTTCCTTCTGCCCCAGCGGCTGCGAGTGCGGTCTGAAAAATAGCCGAACAACGGGTCATTGAGCGCATCCCAGGTCAATTTGCCCACCAACAAAGCCGTACCGGCCAATCCCGGATCGATCCCGGCGATATCGGTGTAGAAAAAAAGCAAAAAGAACTGAATGGAGGCTGTCAAAAGCGAAATACCAAGATCAGCGATGCCATAGATGACTTTTGTTTTTGTTGGGAGGGTAACAGACATTTTGACCTCTTTGTTTAATAATGAAGATGATTAGGAGAATTAGCGGGAGAAGGTTTGTTTGGCAAGCTGCAAAAAAACATCGGCACGTACGACATGGACATGGGGATCGTTGAGCATCCCGACAAAACCGAGGATATCTTCATAACTGGTACGGTAGGCAAACAGGTGGATTCCAATAAAGCGCGGTTTGTGTAGCGCAGGGCTTTCTACAATCGTGCGAACTGCGTGTAGGACTTCTTCTGCCGAGTCGGCAATATGTGCCAGGCGTGGAATTTGATTGGCGATGAAGACTTTATTACCAACCATCACTTGTGGGGTTCGTGAAAAGATCGCATAGCCACCCAAAAAACCGATAACTCCCTCGCTTTGTTGGCAAATCTGGCGTAAAACACGGCGGGGTGGATCAGCTACATAGCTGGTGACGGTCTTAATGCCGGCTTGTTTGCAAATCCGGCTGGTTTCCTTCATGTAACGATCAAGATCAGGAGCGAGGGGAGGAATGATATAGCCTGCTCCGGAAGGACCGGCGATCAGGCAATCATTTGGGGTGCTTTGCTTTTGAAATTTTTGTAGGAGTGCCGGTGCCAGCTCTACCAAAAGCGGTTGTACTTCCCAATTAAAGGTAATTTTTCCACGCTGCGGATTGTACCAGTTGCCTAACTGTGCCGTGGACATCATCATTAATTGATCACCATCCGAAAGCGTAAAGGTCAGGTAGGTGCCATGTGGGTCGAGTTCGGGTGGAGCGGGTAGTGGTTCCGGGGATTGCAATCGATCTGCTGGTACACGTGCATGAAAAGAAAAATTTCCAGCTAAATGGGAGGGTACCAGACGTAAGCCATTGGCGGACAGCAATAACATAAAGGCTAACTCATCGTCGCGTTTGGTGTGCCATCCAAAGATCGTTGGATAAGTGTCGGATTGAACGCTGCTTTGAATGGTATTATGTAGAGCGATCTCCGGTAAGGCGTTTCCCATTAATCTGAGACCAAGTTTTCGCATGGGCTTATCCAGACGTAATGTAAAGATCAACTCCCGCAACCAGGCAGGTCCGAAAGAAAGCATCAACAGCAAGATTTGCCCCCAGCCTTTGTGTTGGCTGGTCAGGTTGTAGGTGAAGATTTTATTTTGGACGACATAATCGATAAATTCAGGTCGTTTCCAGGATGGTTCTATACATGCGATTTGTCCGGATAGGCATTTTGGGAACAGATTTTCAAAAGCCCATTGGTAAACTTCAACCCTGTCTGACCAGCGATCACGCAGATCATGAATGATCGGCAGTTCGAATATTTTTGCCCAATCCAACATGCCTTTTTCGATGACCAGTAAATCCTCCTGGGCAGCCAGCATAAGGGCGATGTTGACTGTATCATCAAAGTCTTCATCCCATATGACGCAACCCTTTAACATGGCACGATTCTCAAAAACGACCCGGGAAAGATCTGAAATGTTTTCTGTGAGAAACCCATGTTCCTGCTGGTAATAAGAAAGGTTCAGCAAGTCCTGGTTGCCAAGCATTTCACGATATTTGCCAAACCAGATTTCATCATCCAGAAAGACTTCATTGGTTCGTCGTGCTGCAGGATCATCGTAAATACCATAGTTTAGAAAAATTGCGGGTTGCGAGCGATTGAGCAAGCCTTGTAATGCAGCAGCGGTAACACGCTCGGCATATGTACAGGTTGATACGTCCAATAATTTGAGTGTAGCGGATTGCATATTTTGATTATAGATGCAGTTTTAGAAATTTGAGGGGTGAATCAAGTATAATTTTGTAGGGAAGGATTGTAGAAATGAAAAATCTCAGCTGGCAGAAGATCGTCTTCTTTTTATTCGGGTTGGTGTGGGGGCTCGAATGGACAAATGTGTTTAAACCCAGCTTACGCAGCCGATTATTGTATGGGGTATTACGAATATTTTATCGAAAACAAAATTCAGAAGATATTCAAGAACAGCGTGGATATCTGGATAAAATGCAGGAATTGGTACCAGCCCCTTTAAAGGTCGAACCAGTTGAGGTGAATGCAGATGGTGTGCCTTGTGAGTGGGTACTCCCTGCGGATTCAATCCCGACTCAGGTGGTTTTCTATTTACACGGAGGTGCCTATGTCACCAGGATGCCTTTGTTACATAGGACCTTTCTTCATATACTGGCTAAAGAAAGCAAGGCACAGTTTTTAATGGTTGATTATCGTTTGGCACCAGAGTTCCCTTTTCCGGCTGCCCTGGCAGATGCGTTAACAGCTTATAAGTGGTTGTTAAACCAGGGTTGGAATCCGGAACAGGTATTGGTAGCAGGGGATTCGGCAGGGGGTGGATTGACAACAGCATTGATGTTGGCTCTACGTGATATGGAATTACCAATGCCTGCCGGTGCATTTCTGCTTTCGCCCTGGACAGACCTGACCGGATCCGGTGAATCAATTATCAGCCTGGCAAAAGAAGATTTTATGCTGGATTGGGACAATTTACAGGAGTGTGCCCGTGATTATGCCGGTGGTGAAAGCCTTGAACATCCCTGGGTATCTCCATTGTTCGGTGACTTTCATGGAATACCGGATACATTGATTCTGGCTGGAGGGGGAGAGATCCTGCTGGATGATTCAGTCCGTTTAGCAGAACGAATGAAAGAAGATGGCGTGAATGTGGAGCTGTTGGTCGAACCGCATATGGGGCATGTTTACCCTGCCTATGCTGCCATTCCAGAAGCACAGAAAGCAATCAAAATCATCGCGGATTATGTGGCAAAATGTTGAAAATTGGCGAGGGTTAAGCAGAGTATCGTAAGTTATGACCCCCAATACTCCAATCCTACATCTCTAGATCAACGAAATTGCTTTTACATTCGCTTCGACTTGATTAACATTTTTGCAGCCAGGAATCACTGCCGTGACAGCGCTATCCCGCAAGCACCAGGCTAAAGCCCAGGCAGCCATATTCACACCACTTGGGGCTTCATAGAGCTGAATTTTCACAACTTCCTTGAGCTGGGCATCAATTTCCTCGTCCTTACGGTGGGAACGGACATCATCCGGATTGGTAAACCGATCTCCGGGTTTATACTTTCCACTCAGTAAACCGGAAGCAAGTGGAACCCGAGCCAGTACACCCAGGTCCTGTTGGATGCAGGAAGGTAAAATTTCATCTTCTGCCTGTCGATCGAGACGATTGTATACAACCTGAACGACATCAATGCCATTTTGGGAGGCTCTTTCAACCTGGTACAGATTGGTATTTGGGCTGACAGATAAGCCAACATGGTGGATTTTGCCGGCTTGTTTTAGTTTGGAGAGTGTCTCCCAAAGTTCAGAATTATCAAAATGTTCGTTCGAACCAGAATGGAATTGGTAAAGATCCAAATAATCGGTTTGTAGAGCACGCAAGGAATCTTCAAGTTGTTGAGTAACACTGGCAGGATCAAAATGGTTTGTCCGGTCGAAATTGGCATGGAATTTGTGCCCGAATTTAGAAGCTAGTATCCAATCCTGACGCTGACCTTTGATGGCATTGCCAATAAATTGTTCAGAAGTATGATCGCCATAACATTCAGCGGTATCGATCAGGTTAATCCCCAGCTCTTTTGCACGGTGGAGAATTCTGTCAACCTTAGGCTGCGTGTAGTTTAGTCCCCATTCGCCGCCGAATTGCCAGGTTCCAACGCCAATGACAGAAACATTCAAATTCGTTTTGCCAAGACGGCGATATTTCATGATAATCCCCTCAAAAAGTTCGGTCTAAAAATCATATATTTGTTAAGCCATTATACTACATGAGATCTGATTGACAAATTGAAATAAAATGTGAGTCCAGCGTGTCTGATTTATCAATCGATACGATTTTTTAATTAACATCAGCCCTTGGGGTAAAAAGAGCCAGATAAAAACAAGATCGTGATAGTGATAATGTTTAATCTATTTGAATTTTCATTTATCTCTGAATTGTACCAAAAAGAGAATTCGACCTTATTTTTCAATCCGTTCTTGCTTTGATTTCCGGTATTCTCTGGGTGAAAGATGAAAGGTTTGCCTGAATAACCGGCCAAAATGGGATGGATCATTAAAACCGGCTGCGAATAAGATTTCCGAAACCGGTAAGGATGTTACCGATAAGAGCGCTTCTGCAAATTTCAGGCGTAAATTCTGCAGATATTGTTGAAAAGAAATTCCCAGAGCGGTGTGAAAACGTTCACTAAAATAATTAGGGGAGAGAAAAACCTGAGATGCAACATCTGTTAGTGTTATGGATTGCCGGAAATGGTGGTGAATGAATAATAACGCACGTTGGATCGACTCAAATTGATTCTCCAGGCGCTCCAATTGCTCAGTAGCTGTCGGAAATTCGTACGAATCCAAACGGGTGAGATGGACCAGGATCATTTGTAAACAGGCGGCAATTATATGCTGACTACCCGGTTTTTTCTGCTGAAATTCCTGCAAAATTTCGAAAAGTAACTGTTGAATGGGGGAGCCTGCCAGGCGGGATGAATCTAAATTAAAATAATATCGATTTTGAAAAAGCATTTGCTTTAAATCTTCGTTAATCAGACTTTCCATAAATACAACTCCCGCTAATTTGAGTTGTTGTCCTGGTGGCAGGATCATTGAATGGAAATCCGATGGGCTTAGGAGAAACAATGAACCGGGACTGAGGGGAAATCTATTCCCATTAATCATGTGGATACACCTGCCACTCAGCACAAGACCTAATTCAAAAAAATCCAGCCAATGGTAAGGATACGTTTGATCCAGCGTAACCTGGTAAGCTACACAGGAAAAGGGGAGTGTCGCTAACTGGTGGATGGAATAGCGGTAAAGTTCACTTTCCGGAATTTCGGATGCAATATTTGAAAAAAGATCTTTTGCCGTGCTCATTGATTAAGTATAGTCCCAAATTAATCCGAAGATATGCAGAATTTGTCTCGCGCTCATCGGAAAAGATGCAGAATTATCATCTTTGCCTCTTAGTAGAATTGATTTAATCAATCGCAATACGATTACAAATACCGAGGAGACCCGACGAATCATAAAATGTCGATGCACGACCGAATGTTGGCTGTTATTCAGGGAAGGGAGCACGATCAGATACCTTTTGCCATGTATGAAATTATGTTCCCGCCACAGCAGGCCTTTGATCATCTTGGTCCAGACAATATTGGCATGATCCGTTTTAGCCCTGTTTATCGGGTGGAGCATCCGAACTGCCAGTTTGTCAGTGAGTATTTTTTTGAAGGGGAGAACAAATTACAACGGAATACGTTGATTACACCAAAAGGTAAACTGGAAGAGATTCGTGCATTTGAACCAATTTTTGAGAGCTCAACTGCAAAGAAACATTTCATCACTTCTCCCAGGGATTATGAAATTTTCTGGAGTTACCTGGATGATTGTGTAATCCTCGAAAATTACGACCATTACTTACAGGATTGTGCAGATTTAGGCGCAAACGGTCTGGCAAAAGGCGAGGTCGAGCGCTCCCCCTGGCAGCAATTGTGGATCGAATGGGTTGGATTGGAAGGGCTTACGATGCATGAGTTGGATTATCCTGAATATGTGGAGGAAACAATTCAGCGTCTTAATCGCAGGGCAAAACAGACTTTTGAAATTGCTTATCGATCTCCAGCTCCATTTATTGATATTCCAGATAATATCACTGCCCCAGCCATCGGGATCAAACGATTTCAGAAATATGTTCGTCCAATATATGATGAACTTGGGAGTATGCTGGCTGAAAGAGGAGCACCTTTATTCGTGCATATGGATGGCTTTTTAAAACCATTGCGGTATGAAATTGGTGTTTCATTGGTTGGCGGGATGGACTCATTCACTCCCACACCGGATTGTGATATGACGATTGCGGAAGCGCTTGCAGTATGGCCACAGAAGATTTTGTGGGTAAACTTTCCTTCTTCCGTTTTCATGCAATCGGAAGATGAAATACGGGAGAAAGTAAATGAGATCCTATCCTGCGCCGGGCATTCCGGAAAATTACAGATTCAAATCTCCGAGAATATACCTTTAGATCGCTGGAGAACTAGTTTTCCGATCCTGATTGAAGAGATTGAGCGCTTCGGTAAACCTTACTGATACATGTTTGCTGGATAAATCAGGGAATTGCAATGACTGGTATTGTAAAAATATATTTCACCAAACTATATTAAAAATGGAGCTAATCTTAAAAACCGGATTATAAGAACTTGCATTTGAGCATCAATAATCCATGACGGAATAGTCAATTTCCCCTTCTTTTATGAGCACAACTGCCTTGCTTTTTGAATGGATTCACCTTCAGCAACCACAGTTAATAGATCACCCGATAACAGAATTGTATCACCCTTAGGAATGATAACCAGGTTTCCACGTCTTAACCTGGCAATGACAAAATGGTCTGGCCATTGTATCTCTTTCACTTGCTTTCCATCAACTGTCGAATTCGCTGCAATTTGGATGTCCTCAACTTCAGTGATGCCAGAAAGGCCTTCTTTTAATCTTTGTGGTAATGAAGCTTGAGGTACAAACCAAAAAGGACCACCACCATGTTCAATTTCAGCATCCACTTCAGAAATAAGCATTTCAAAGACATCTTCGGAAATGACACCATCCCTGCGTAATCCGTGATAGGCTGAACGTTGAGCACGTAAAATCTCACGTCGGGAAATATCCAGCTCTTCAGTTTCTAACACTGGTTCTACCCGTAGAAGCTCACGTAAAGATTCAGAAAGTAGTGCAATTTGCTCCAATAATTTTGGTTTAATTTGTTCCCAAACGGGAGTCGAAATCAGTCCATCTCTGTAGCGGTGTTCAATATGTGTTTCTGCAGATCGAAGCGCAGCCAGGCGGGCATGGCGTTGTTCGTATTCAACCTGGACCGGATCAATTGTTATAATACCCAATTTGCGAATCAAAGGCCGCATGGTTGTTGCTTGTACCAAAAGGGTAAACAATGCAACGCCAAATGCCATCGTTCGCAATAAAAAGCGATCATCACCAAACGACATTGGTAAACTGAGAGCCAGTGCAAGGCTGAGTGCACCGCGCAATCCACCCCAGACCTGGACATGCTGCCAGCGTGAAGAAATGGGGTCAGCAAAGCGTGCTGTGATCCAATTCAGGCCATAAACCACAACAACTCTTGCAATTAAGACTGCGGCAATTGCCCAAAGAATAGTTTGCCAATTTTCAATCAAGGCAAAAATATCCACTTCGAGACCAATCAAGAGAAAAACAAGTGAGTTGACCAGGAATGTCACGTATTCCCAAAAGTTATATAACACTATGCGAGTAGTTGGGCTCATACCCTGAGGACCCAGACTTCCAGCAACCAGACCAGCTGCAACGACTGCCAGAACGCCACTGAGACGCAATTGATCCGCTAAAAGGTAAGATCCATATGCTAAAACAGTGGTAAGCGTAATTTCAATCAAATAGTCATCAATACGAGCGATTAAACGGGAAATGACCCATCCCAATAGCATTCCAACAGCAATTCCGCCGACAGCTACTTTAACAAAATCAACAAAACTTTGTATTAAATTGAATTGACCCGTGATTGCAACTGCCAACATAATATTGAAGAGAACCAGGGCAGTACCATCATTGAGTAGACTTTCTCCCTCCACTAACACGGATAATCGTTTTGGAATTCCCAACAAACGAAATAAAGCAACAACAGCTACCGGGTCGGTTGCAGCAATTAAGGAACCGAACACCAATGCAGAAAACAAACTCAAAGTGGTGGTTATGGAGAGCATGCTGCCAATGATTAATGTAGTAAGTATGACTCCAGGGACTGCCAGCGTGAGAATGGAGGTAAGGTTATGTTTTAATTCATTAAAATTTAGGTGAAACGCTGCTTCGAAAACCAGCGGAGGGACAAATAGTGCCAAAATTAAGCCCGGGGTTAGTTCAAATTTCACGGGTGATTGGGTCGTTAAAGCCAAACCGACCACAACCAGGGCAACTGTGTAGGGAATGTGCAAACGGCGTACTACGATTGCTACAAGCGAAGCAATCAGAAGCAGTTCTATAATGAGTGTTTCAGTCGTAAGGAAGTCTTCCATTTGGAAATTCCTTTTCCTAAACCTGAGTGTAAGAAATTATACAATATTTGTCAAAGAGAAGAGCCAAAAATTGCTTAAAATCGGCCTGAATCCGGTTTTATATATGGGACTAGTGAAGTGGTCTTTTTGTCCGAGATGGACGAATTTTGAATAATTAATTCAGAAATTATTGGAACAATTTTAGTGATTTATTAAAACATCCTCGACGGTCAGCCAATTTGTCTCCGGAAAGAGGTTGGCGATTTGAGTGCGATAACGCGAAAATTCGTGCATAACCTGCCCTGGATTCCCATTCGCAATGATCTTGCCCTGTTCAAGGATAATCACCCGGCTGGCAAACATAGCTGCAAATTCTACATCATGGGTCACCAGTAAGATTGATTTCCCTTTCTCATTCCAGTTGATGAGCAGTTCACAAAGAGCATGTTTTACGATCTGATCCAACCCGCGGGTTGGTTCGTCCAGAATCAAAATTGGTGGATTTGTAATGGTTATGGCTCCCAAAGCTACCCGTTGGCGTTCACCCGTGCTTAAATCCCGTGGATAGGATGACCCTTCTTCTTTTAAGAAAAGTGAGTCCAGCAATTCATAGATGGCTTTTGGATTTATGGGCAAGTTGTGGTTCTTAAGGGTTATTTCAAGTTCCTGGGTGACAGTCTCGGCAAAAAGCAAGGCGTTCGGGTCCTGGGGAAGGAAACCAATGGTCTGGCATATGTCTGCGCTGGATCGATCTGAAATGGATTGACCATTGATTAATATTTCACCTTGCGAAGGTTTGATCAGACCGATCAGTCCCCGTAAAAGTGTAGATTTTCCAGCACCATTCGGACCCATGATCACCAGGCGTTCACCAGGAAAAAGATCAAGATTGACTTGTGAGAGTACAGGCTGGTTTGGGTATGTGATGGAAACTTCCCGCATGGATAATATTGGGGGTGGATTCGATTGAGGGTAGGATTTGGGAATAGAGATTGGCCTGGAGACTTTTTGAGCGAAAGGACGAGCTTCTTCGATTCCCAATGGAATGGGCTGCCAAATGAAATGTTGGGCAAGTTGTACGATAGGGGGTTGAAGTTCATTATGAACTATCACCTGAGCAGGTGTGCCATAAACGCCAGCTTTATTACCAGCACCAAGATTTAACATGTGATCACAATATGGAAGGACTCGCTCCAAACGATGTTCTGCGATCAGAATTGTTATGGATCGTTCTTTTCGTAACTGGTCAAGCAGAGTCAATACCTCTTGAGCAGCCTGAGGATCCAATTGTGAAGTAGGTTCATCCAGGACCAGTAATTCTGGCATTAATACCAGGGCTGCAGCAATAGCAACCCTTTGAGTTTCCCCGCCAGAAAGTGAATCTACTTTTCGAAATCGTAAATGCTGAATGTTGAGTTGCTCAAGGATGGTTTGTATACGGGTTTGCATCTCACTGCGTGGAATGGCAGCGTTTTCCATCGAGAAAGCGATCTCATCTTCAACGATATTCACCACAAATTGATTTTCAGGTTCCTGGAAAACAAATCCGACATGACGGCTCATCACCTGAGGTCCAACGAGTAAGGGATTTTTACCGTTGACCAGTATCGATCCGGTAATCGTTCCACCAGAGAAATATGGAACCAGGGCATTCGTCAGGCGTAAGAACGTGGATTTTCCAGACCCGGATCGTCCGGTTATGAGCGTGAAGCTACCCGGTGGAATGTGAAGAGACTGAATTTGAAGGGCTGGATTCAGCGAACCAGGGTAAGTAAATGTCAGATCCTTAATCTGAATCATGAGTTTCTCGCTTGTTGAGTAAGGTGGGGATTAATAATAAGAGAATTGCCAAAAGTACTGAAATGGAAATTGTTGGGGTTGTGATGAGTGGGTAAGGATTATAGGCCAATGTTTCTTTTCCAGGAAAAGGTATCAAAAAGAAAATGGTGATACCCAGACAGGTGAACAGAAAGAAGATCGAAGGAATTTTCCAGGTTTCTTCATGGAAACGTGTCTTCGGAAATCTACGACCCGAAGTGAAGAAAAGACTGAATAATAAGGCAATACCAGAACCAATTAACAACCAACCAAGTACGCTTTTGTTAAGGATTAATATAACCAACCAACCCGAAATAATGAACAAGAGTAAGGCTGGAAGAATGAATTTTTGCATAGGGAATTGTTTTTTGATCGGTTGTACAGAATATCCACGGGCAGTCATGGCTTCTGCAATTTGCATTGCACGTTCAAGACTACCGATTAACAACGGAATAAAGAGTGGTAACCAATCGCTTAGTTTGTGTAAACGCTGACCTCGCATTGCTTGCGCATCCTGAATGGTTCGGAACTGCTGTTGCATGGCTGGGATGAAGGTTAGAGCGATTGTAGTTACAACTGCAATGGGATGTAATGCATGTGGGATCAAACGAACCATGTCCTGTACTGGAATGACAGCATTGATGATTGTAAAAAGCGTAAACATGGCGATCAGAACCAGCCCATTGATGGCACCAAATAAAATTGCTTCAAGTGTTACTGACCCACTGATGAGCGGAATATGACCCGGAATTTTGAAAAGTATGGTTTCACCAAATCTTGAAATAAACGCATTTAATACGGAGGAGAGAAACAATACAGAGATTGAGAATTTGATTGTGGATATTGGTAAATGAGATTCTTTTTTAGCAAGAATAGATTGGATGATAAAGAGAACCAATATCAGCAGCAAAAGATAGAGGGGATTTCGTGTAGTTGACACAATAATCAATCCGGCAATCAACCAGGACAACCAGGACCAGGTATGCAGCTTCAAATTGTCTCCTTCCGGATTGGGGAATCGTAATGGACAAAATAAAAACGCTTTTGGAAGCGACGCAGGACTTTGAGAGTTGCTTTGCCAAAGAAAAAGATCAGTACTGCATTTCCAATTGCCCGACCAGTATCCCACAGCAATGAAGTCGCCAGATAATAGATGCCATAATTTCGTAAACTTACAAGGAGGCTATTACCAGGATTAAATACCTGGTTTCCGGGTCCGGATAGAAATGGCCAAAACCAAAGGTTTGTGATTGCTCCGTATAAAAAGCCCCAAATCACTCCCAGGATGATCAAAAGCCAGATTTCTGCAGGTTTGTTTTCTTGATTAGTCCAAACTACCAGTCTACGAATAGTGACAGCGGACATTCCTACCCACCCAGCTGTAAACATCTGGTTAGGTAACCATGGGCCAACACCGCCAGTCACCAATGCAGAGATCAACATGGTTAATGCACCCATTAAAAAACCGAGCCGGCCGCCAAAAACATATCCTGTAATCATAATCAGGAAGAAAACCGGACTGAAACCACCAAGTATTGGTAAGGTCAGATCAATAAATCGAAGAACCGAGTTCATGGCAATCAGAACACCCAGGAGGGCAATTAATTTTGTAGAGAGACGCATTTCCTGAATCTCAAAGATGATAACCAGAATGCAAAGCGCTAACAAGACCGCCATCATCAATGGAAGGTCATTCGTCCGTGCTGTTGTGGACAGGTTTTGGTTCTGACTGCCCAGGCTCAAAAGCGGGTAAAGGTAAGCAAAAATACCCAAAAAAGTAACCAGAATGTATATTAGGGCATTTAAAGCTTTTTCTTTCACTGCTTATTTCTTTTTTCGAAGGAAGATGATCAGAACGGCGACCAAAACAAGGATAGCCACCCCAAAAACAATGATATTAATTGAAGGAGACTTTTCCATTTCCGGTGAATATGGGATTGGGGTAGGTTCATTAACAGGTTCTTCGGATGGTGTGGCCACTTGTGTTTCCTGTGAAGCGGAAACGGCAGGCAGAAAAAGAGCTGCATTGGGAGAACAAATCGTCTCAAATGTCAGCGAAGTCGGAAGTTCTGTTTCTCCCCAACCCCATCCATCAACAGTGCCTGGTTTGACTTCATAAGTACCTGCTCCAAGTGCAGAATAAGCCCAGACCCCATCCTGCAGGTGCCAGTAGGACCAGTAATTCGGCATATCACAGAAACAATTGGAAGATGGGCAACCCTGGTCCTCAATACTGCAAACACCTGGGCCTTTAACTGGATCCATGAATGTATCCAGTTTCAATCCGGAAGTAGACAAAAGATCGAAACCGGATGTGGATTCACCGGTAAAAGTAACACAGCGCAGTAAAGAACTGCCATCTGGAAGTTTGATGACTAAACCTGCCTGGTTTTCGGTTGCAGAAGTGGCCGATTCATCCACGACTGCAGGTACGATTGGAAAAATTGGACCTGACGCCAATCCTAAAAGCGCTTCCAAAGTGGAATAAACTCCGACATACGTACCACCAATACTGCCATCATCCTGTAATTGCGATAAGAGTGCGTCTTGAGGTGTTGCCCCATTTTTGGCCCAATCGTTCAAGTCCTGGGATGCAGTCGTTAACGCCAGACTGATCCAACCAGTGGTATCTGCATTGAGTTCAT
>PHBS01000089.1 GCA_002841995.1 Chloroflexi bacterium HGW-Chloroflexi-8 | reverse complement strand
GAATATTTCGCCTTTTAATCTTAATTTTATCAGGCATGGGAGTATTAGGGGCTTTATTATTACCGTTGGCATCCAGACCTGCAAGTTACCAAATTTTATTAGGAAGTGTTGCGACTCAAGATTACCAGGCACCCAGAAATATTAGTTATGTTTCAGAGGTTTTAACTGAAAATAAAATATCCACAGTTAAAGCATCGGTTCCCAATATTTATTTACCTGTTGATCCTGCGATTGCCCGCCACCAAATTGACCGTCTTCGAAAATCACTCGATTTTATAAATTTAGTTCGGTTGGACAATATCACAGATAGTAATCTTAAAATTGAAGATCTAGCACAATTAGATGATATTCAACTAACAAAAGAAAATGCGATTAAATTGCTTTCAATGAGTGAAAGTGAATGGCAAAATATTCAACGTGAGTCAATTTCGGTTCTCGAACAAGTCATGCGAGCATCTATTAGAGATTCTCAGGTTTCTGAAGCACAATCTCGGATTCCTTCTTTAATAAGCTATACCTTTAGTGAAGAAAACGCACTTACTATTCAAGCTTTGACTTTACCATTCGTTGTTCCTAATTCTTTGTTCAGTAAAGAATCCACAGATAAAGCAATTCAGGATGCGATTCAAAAAGTAGAACCAGTAGAAAAATCATTTGCTACTGGAGAGATCATAATTAGGCGTGGCCAAATATTGGACGCTACTGCCTTTGAAGCACTCACAAAAATGGACTTGATTTCCCCCAAGGACCAAGGACAACAAATAATATCAGCAACTATTTTCACGGCGACTCTTTTATTTATTATTGGAATCTTCTTTTCCAAGCGCCGAATTTCCCACGACTCAACCAAACAACTATTAGTATTAGCAATTACTTTTTTGTTTTTCCTATTTTTTGCAAAGTTTTTGATCCCAAATCGCACAATAATCCCATATTTATTTCCAGTTGCTGGATTTTCATTTGTAATTAGTGCTCTCTTTGGATTTGAAGCCTCATTCGTTTTAACTTTTATTCTTTCCTGTTTTATTTCATACGGAACATCTGACTTTTTTACTCTGGTTGTTTATTATTTACTACCTTCACTTGGTGGTGCTTTAATTCTTGGGCAGGGACGTCGAATTTCTATTTTCTTCGCAGCTGGTGGATTGACAGGATTATTAGGCGCCAGTTTAATATTTTCGATAAAATTTCTAGAAGGATCGACCGATTGGTTGGGATTGATAACATTGGTCGTTGCGTCCTTTTTTAATGGAATGGCGTCTGCTTCTATTGGACTTTTATTCCAATATTTTTTGTCTCAAATACTTGGCATAACCACTGCAATTCAATTACTCGAAATTGCGCGTCCAGATCATCCATTACTTCAATTTATATTAAAGAACTCACCGGGTTCATATCAACATTCATTGCAAGTCTCAAATCTTGCTGAACAAGCTGCAAAAGATATCGGTGCAGATCAACTTCTTACAAGAGTTGGAGCGATCTATCATGATGCTGGTAAAGCGATGAATCCTTCGTTTTTTATTGAAAACCAAGTTACAGGCCAAATTAATTCTCACGACGATCTTGATCCATATATAAGCGCAGCTACCATTATTCAACATGTTACTGATGGCGTCGACCTTGCAAAAAAATATCGGCTTCCACTCAGGATTATTGATTTTATTCTGGAGCATCATGGCACTTTGATTACACGATATTTTTATGTTAAAGCGGTAGAACAAAATAATAATGAAATTGATAAAGTAAATGAGGAAAACTTTCGATATCCTGGTCCAATTCCGCAATCGAAAGAGACAGCTCTATTAATGCTTGCAGATGGGTGTGAAGCCAGAGCACGTGCTGAAAAACCTCAAAGTAAAGAGGAATTAAGATCAATCGTTCAGAAAGTGATTGATTTTTGCCAAAAAGAAGGTCAATTAGTCAATACAGAATTAACAATGAGTGATTTACATATCATTCAAAATTCTTTTACGAATACACTGATAAACTCTTATCATCCAAGAATAAAATACCCTGAATTAAAAAATAAAAAGGAAGCCATTTAGTGCGAAACAAAATCCAACTCGATATATTAAATGATCACAACTACAGTATTCCTATAGGTCTTGACCTTATAGTCATTAATTCACTTGATATGTTGGGTTATAAAAAAAATTGCATTATTTCGATCGCTTTTATTGATGATAAAGAGATTAAAAAATTATATAAAGAATATTTTGGCTATGCGAAAACAACAGATGTTTTATCGTTCCCTTCAGACACAATTGATCCTGAAACAGGGTTTTTGTTTTTGGGTGATATCGTAATTGATTTTCCATTTGTACAAAAACAAGCAATATCGTTGGAAAATAAATTGGATTCTGAGATTTATTTATTGATCATACACGGACTTTTACATCTTTTAGGATATGATCACACTACAGAAAATGAAAAGTCTGTTATGTGGGAATTACAAAAAAAGATCTTATCAAATCTAAATATTATTATTAATAAATTGCCAGAGTAAAATGAAAAATTATTTAATCGGTCGGTTAAAATCATTTATACCAGCTTTTCAAGGCATTTATTTTTTGCTTTCACATGAGAAAAATGCACTGATACACTTGCTTGCAACAATATTTGCCATTGCGATGGGTCTTACTTTAAATATTTCAACTGTCGAGTGGTTATTTGTCGGTCTGGCAATTACACTTGTTTGGGTAGCTGAATTATTTAACTCATCTTTAGAAAAACTGACAGATCTTTCACAGCCAGGTTATCATCCAATTGCGAGAATTACAAAAGATTTTGCTGCAGGTGCTGTACTTATGACCACATTTTATTCAATTTTTGTAGCAGCAATCATTTTTCTTCCAAAAATTTTTGATCGGTGATTACAAGTATTCTCTTAAATTATGTTCAACTGCATATGCGGCGGCTTCAGCTCTATTGGAAACCCCTAATTTTGATAATATACTACTAACATAATTTCGGACAGTTCCTTCTCCAAGGAAAAGAGATTTAGCAATTTCACGGTTCGTTTTGCCTTCGGATACTAAAAGTAAAACGTGTTTCTCCTGCTGACTAAGATTAACAAAGGCGGATGCTTCTTCCTCTTTTACAGCCCTTCGAACTTCTTGAAAAACCCTTTGTGTTACCGCAGGATCCAAAGCGGCTTCGCCCCTTCCAACTTGCTCAATGGCTCGAACCAGATCTTCTCCACCAATTTGCTTTAACACATACCCGGAAGCACCTGCTCGAATTGCAGAAAATAGCATTTCATCCTCAGCATAAGAGGTCAACATGACTACTTTTATTTCAGGGTGAGTTTTAGTGATTTCCTCACATGCCTCAATACCTGAAGAACCAGGCAAACGAATATCCATTAATACAACATCAGGTAGCAATCTTGAAACTTTTTCGAGTGCTTCTTTAGAAGTACCAGCTTCACCGACAACTTCAAACTGAGGATGGCGGTCTAACAGGGATTTTAATCCCAAACGAACGACTTCATGATCATCAACTAGTAGTATTCGCTGTTTTGCCATGGAATTGTTAACTCCTTATTTTACAATTATAGAAACCGGACAATGGTCTGACCCATAAACATCATTGTGGATAATAACATTTTCAACCCTCGGCAATAACGAATCGCTAACCAGATAATAATCCAATCGCCATCCTACATTTCTTTCACGAGCCTTAAACCGATATGTCCACCATGTGTATTCTACCTTATCTGGGTAAATTTCACGAAAAGCATCTTTAAATCCACTAGAAAGATATTTTGTCACCCAAGCTCTTTCTTCTGGAAGAAAACCACTTGTTTTTGCGTTTTCCTTTGGATTTGCAAGATCAATTTCTGTGTGTGCAGTATTGAAATCTCCTGTAATAATAATTTTCTCACCCGCTTCATGGAGCTGATCGCATTCTTTTAAGAGAGTCTCATAAAAACTTAATTTGAAATCTACACGATCCTGACCCCGTTGACCATTTGGAAAATATATATTATAAAAATAAAAATCGTCAAATTTAAACCTGATGACTCTCCCTTCATCATCAAATTCATCTACTCCCAAACCAAGACGGATTTCCAGGGGTTCAATTCTTGTATAAGTAGCTACACCGCTATATCCAGGTCTTTTTGCACTATTCCATACAACAGAATAATTATCCAAATAATGAAATTCATCAGGAATTTGTTCTGGGAAAGCTTTTATCTCTTGTAAACATAAAACATCAGTCTCAAGTTTTAATGCGGATGTATAAAAATCTTTATTTATTGCAGATCTTATACCATTTACATTCCATGTAGTGATTTTCATAATCATCTCCAATTACAGCTGTGGTAAACTATATTATTCCATTTCTTGTATTGTATCAATCGGAGTGTCGAATGCACAAGACAATTGTCTATATTGAAGATGATACTGAAATGATCGAACTTATCAGATTGGCTTTAGATAAGCGAGGATTTGAGATTATTGGGGCGTTAGGTGGGAGCAAAGGTCTTGAAATAATTTTTGAGACGATTCCTGATTTAATTCTTTTGGATTTAATGATGCCAGAGATGGATGGATGGGATGTTTTTCACCAGATAAAATCAAATGAATCGACTAAGAATATTCCAATAGTGATTATTTCAGCCAAAGCACAGCCGATTGACCGATTATTGGGAATCGAAATTGCTAAAGTTGATGATTACCTCACAAAACCATTTAAAATCCAAGAGTTAGTTGATTCTATAGAAAGACAACTGCAATAAAAAAAATATATAATATTATGTCAATCGCAAAAATTTTTCTAGAAACTACCAATTCAGATGAATTTAAAGAACCAGTGTTATTTCTAAAAATCCAAGACACATTTGTTAAACGATTATTGGGATTGATGTTTGTGCAAAACCTGCTACAAAATGAAGGAGTAATTTTTATTAACAACAAAACCAATATTGTTGATTCGACAATTCATATGTTATTCATGAATTTCGATATTGCGGTTTTTTGGCTTGATCAAGAATTCCAAATCGTCGATAAAACGCTTGCAAGGAAATGGTATCCAGTCTATGCCCCCAAAAAACCTGCCAAAATGATCATTGAAACGCATTATAATAATTTTGCGAAATTTAATATTGGAGATCGTCTTAGAATTGAATTTGCATAAATTATTATTTACCGTTTTACTAGCAACAGCTTTTATCATCGTTCCAAATTCGGTAAAAGCCCAATCAGAAACACCTCAATATCCTGTGTATATTGTTCAGTCAGGAGACACATTAAATCTAATATCACTTAAGTTTAATGTTAGTGCTGAGGACATTATTGCAGTCAACAACATTTCTGATCCTAACCTTTTGCAAGTTAATTCACAATTAGTGATTCCAGGTATAGAGGGTGCAGCTGGCATATTGTCGTTTGAGCCAATCAAATTAGGTGAAACACCCATCCAGATCGCACGTTTTTATGGAATTAGCCTAAGCACGCTATTCAAATTAAATCGAATCACCACCCCTTCAGAATTTTTCCTGGGAGCAAATGCAATTCTTGTGAATAATATTCAGGAAAATAAAGGTAAAGGGATGCTTTTGCTACGAGACTCTGAATCGGTATTCGAATCAGCTGTTATTAATGACTTTAACCCTTGGGAAATTGTTCAAGAAAATCAAATTTCTTACATCTGGGAAATCATTCCGGGTGAAAACTTTGTGGCACCTGTTTCTGAAGAAAAGTCAATCAGTGGATCAGTGATTTTTGATAAATTACCGTTAACACAGGGAAAAACCAGCAGTATCATAATCCATCAAAAAAATGCGAATGCACACGCTTCCTTGGACAACATGGAAATTAATTTCTTTGAACTAGGAGATTCATCAGTAGCAATTTTTGGCCCACATGCCTTGAAAGATCCCGGTCTTTACCCATTTCATTTGGAATATTCAGCGACGTCTGGTGAAAAAATTGTTGTGGATCAACTAATCAGTCTACAATCAGGCTTTTATCCAAACGATCCCGAACTTTCAGTTGATCCAGAAACTTTAGACGGAACATTAACACAGAATGAAGAAACTGAAATTAAAGAAATTATTTCCCAGAAAACTGATGAGAAATATTGGAATGGACTTTTCAAAATTCCCGTTGATGAACCTGTTTGCATAAAGTCCTGGTTTGGAAATCGACGTTCCTACAATGGAGGTCCATACGACCGATTTCATACTGGAGTAGACTTTGGTGTCTGCGCAAACTTAAATATCTACGCTCCGGCTGATGGTGTTGTTGTTTTTACAGGTCCCTTGACTGTGCGAGGGAATGCCACCATTATTGACCATGGATTTGGAATTTATTCAGGTTTTTGGCACCAATCAAAAGTACTTGTACAGGTGGGCAGTAAAGTTTCTGCCGGTGAACTAATTGGTGAAATTGGCTCGACTGGAAGATCCACTGGACCCCACTTACATTGGGAATTGATCGCAAGCGGTATCCAGGTGGATCCTCTGGACTGGTTGGATATAGAATTTCCGTAATCAAAATTCAAATAAACCTAAGGTATAATTAATTTATTATAAGGAAAAAGAAAGAAAGAAGAATATGGTCATTGCAAGTTTAGAAAAAGAAGATTATTGGTCATCATTTAAAATTACCGAAAAAGACATTGATTTTATTTATAGCAAGCTTTTTGACATTGAGACTCCATTAAAAACAATAGATCTCGTTAAGATCTTAATTCAAGAAACTATTGAAAAAGAAAAAATAAATCAAAAAAAGCTGGATCACCAACGAGGTGATATATATTTGCCTAAAGACGATTTCCAAATCGGACAAAAAATCACATTTCCAGCAATTAATTCTTCGAATGGAACAGTAATTTCCAAACGTGCTGGCAATAATCCAGAAATTGGCGATTTTTCGGTAATAGAAGTACAGTTTCCATCTGGTGAAAAAAAACTTTTCGCTAACCAATTGACTGAGCACCAACTCAATAAGCCAAAAATTAGTCTGGATGATCAAGATTTATTTGACTTTGACAAGGTATTTTCTCTTTACAAGAAACATTTTTCCACTTTGCTTCTCGAACAATTGGAAAAAAATGAAGACCTTGTTCAAATTGCGGGATATTGGTTCCCGCGTTCACTACTAGTTGATATTAATATGGGATATCTAAATCTTGCAGAGGCTGTATTGGAAGTATCCGATGGTGGTCCTTTGTCTACGCTGGATATTTTAGAGCAAATCGAACTTCCTACTGATGTAAACCCAATTCTCACTGAATTCTCATTAAATTATGCACTTCAAGAAGATGAGCGTTTTGATGAGGTCGGACCATCCGGTGAGACATTTTGGTTTCTGCACCGACTGGAACCTGATTTAGTCAGAAACACTCCAATTTACTTGATTTCCGAACCACAACCTAAAATAACAACAGAAAAACTAAAACTTCTGCAACTTGATAGTGAAATCTTTGATGATTTGGAAATTAATGAAGGTCATAACGAATGTGTAAACGAAGTTAAGATTAGTATTATTTATCCTCATTGGCGTTCTGGCACATTACCTCTTTCAGATTGTCTTGAGAGTCTTTTTCCAACTGCTTATGAAGCACCCCGAATTAGATTTACATTTATTGATGGCGAGACAGGTGAGAAATTTGCTGGGTGGGTAATTCGTGAGGGAAGATATGTATATGGATTAAAGGACTGGTATGTTAAAAATGACGTTGTTCCTGGAAGCCTCATACATATAAAACAGGGAAAAAAACCTGGTGAAGTCCTGCTTTCAATTGGCAAAAAACGGCCAACAAGGGAATGGGTTAGAACTGGAAGTATAAATAATGAAGGTAAAATTTCATTTAAGATGCTTAAACAACAAATTAGTACCGAATTTGATGAAAGAATGATCGTTGTTATTTCAGACCCTGAAGAATTTGACCAAATATGGCAAAAATATGGCAATTACCCAACTGATAAACTTCTTCCGATCATTTTTCGTGAATTGGCTAAATTAAATCCTCAAGGTCATGTCCACGCCCAAGAATTGTATTCAGCGTTAAATTGTGTAAGAAGAATATCGCCTAGCTATACAATCTATTTATTGAATTTGAGCGATGAGATTGAACACCTTGGAGATATGTACTACAAAATAAAAAATTAAGTAAATCGTCAGGAACAAATAATGGGTGAAGACAAGAAATACAGTCTAATAAAACCTACTCTCGATACACCTTTTCATATCGATTTTGGATGGTGGAAATCTCACGATCAGAATTGGAGAGTATACCTATTCAGTTGTCTTTGTCTCGAACACCAAGAAAAATATTCCGACCTCCAAGATGTCCCATTAATTGATAAAGTTGATCCGGAAACTGCAGAAATAACCTTGGTGGATGGGTTGGAATACTTATTGTTAAATCATTGTGCCAAGCAAAAAGATTTTATTTCCGAACATGGCACAATCGTTAATTCTGTATTCCGAATCTTTTTGTCAAATGGAAATTCACCCTTATCAGTAAGCCAATTAAGTAGTATAACTGGAAAACCTGCGGAAACGATCTTAAAAACATTTATGGGATTTGAGGTTTATAAAGGTATTAGACCGCTGCAGAAAAAATAATTTTCACTATGCCCCTGTAGCTCAATGGATAGAGCACCGGACTTCTAATCCGATGGTTGTGGGTTCGAGTCCCCCCAGGGGCGCTCTTTTTTTAAGTTGCGCTATATTAAAAAATCGGTTATTTCTATAACAATTTTTATTTTGATAATTCATAATTTTCTTAATTTTGCCGATATTCTTTTATTATTCACGATCCACAACTTTGTCAATCAACCCTAATTATGATAAAGTTAATTCGATCATTAATAAATAAATGGATAGGAAGGCAAATATGCATATTAGCCTCGAAAAATCAAAATCCAACGTAAGTCGAAAGATAGAAAATACCAATTCTGGCTTGTTTTTATCCAGTAGCAATTGGAAGCTAAACACTCAAAACCAACGATGGAATCCCCCCACCGATGTCTTTGAAACTGATGATCAAATAATTATTCGAATTGAAATTGCAGGAATGCAAGAAAATGATTTCGATATAACATTTGATAAAAATATTCTCTCAGTCTTAGGGAGTCGAACAGACCATTCTCGATCTGTAAAGGTATTTCATCAGATGGAAGTAAATTTCGGAGAATTTTTTACTGGGATTGAGATCAATATTCCACTTGAAATTGATAACGCTGAAGCTAAATATAATAATGGTTTTTTATATATTTATATAAACAAAGCCAGTCCAAAAATTATAAAAATAGGAAAATAATAAAGATTCAATCATTATGGACAAAGAATTTGAACCTGAAAACTCTGAAAATATTGAAATAAAAAAAATAAACGATGAATTTAAACCGCCAGTAGAGTCAGAAAACAGTTCACAGATTTTACTCGAGCTTCCAAATAGTATCCCGATTTTACCTTTGCGCGGTCTGGTGGTATACCCCAAGACCGCTATCCCATTAACAGTAGGGCAGCCTAGATCTATCCGACTAATCGATGATGTGATGTCCTCCGATCGCCTTATTGGAATGGTTACTTCAAGAAATTCAGAATTAGAAAATCCAGGACCGGAAGATTTATACGATATTGGAACTGCAGCAACAATCCATCGAATGTTTAGAGCCCCCGATGGCACGATCAGACTCGTTATTCAAGGTTTATCCAGATTCAGAATCACCAATTATATTCAAGAAGAGCCTTATTTAAAAGCTATCATCCAACCATTTCCGGAAACAAATACTGAGACAATCGAAGTTGAGGCATTGACGCGAAATGTCCAAGACCAATTTCAACATATTGCTGAAATGATTCCATCGATTCCAGGAGAATTGGTTGCGTCGATTGCCTCACTCACCGATCCATTACAAACTATATACACGATTGCGAATTTCCAAAGAATGGAAACCCAGGATGGACAGGCATTACTTGAATTAGACACCGCTGAAGAAAAATTAAAGAAATTGGTCTCAATATTAACGCGCGAAAGTGAAGTTCTTGAATTAGGGCAAAAGATTCAAAACGAAGCCCGTGAAGAAATTGATAAAGTTCAAAGAGAATATTTCTTAAGAGAACAACTTAAAGCAATAGAAAAAGAGTTAGGTGAGAATGATGAACTGACTCACGATGTTGAGGAATTTAAACAGAAAATCGAAACGTGCAAAATGCCAGAAGAAGCGGATAAATTGGCCAGAAGAGAATTGGAGAGATTGTCACACCTACCTTCTGCAGCTGCAGAGTATGGAGTAATACGTACATTCCTCGAATGGCTTGTGGCACTACCTTGGCAAATTTCAACTGTGGATAATCTTGACATTCCTCATGCCAGATTAATTTTGGACGCAGATCACTTTGGTCTGGAAGATGTAAAGGAAAGAATCCTTGAATTTTTGGCTGTCCGAAAACTAAGGGATGATAGAAGCGGTCAATTTATTGAAGACGATGCCGATGAAATTCATAAAAAACGGGAAGGTGTAATTCTGTGCTTTATTGGACCTCCAGGTGTTGGTAAAACATCCCTTGGAAGATCAATAGCCAAAGCACTTGGTAGAAAATTTATTCGTCTTTCATTAGGTGGTTTGAGAGACGAAGCTGAAATTCGTGGTCATCGACGAACTTACATTGGGGCGATGCCAGGAAGAATTATTCAATCACTACGCAGGGTTGAATCCAAAAATCCAGTTTTTATGCTTGACGAAATCGATAAATTGAGTTCAGATTTTCATGGAGATCCTTCATCAGCGCTTTTGGAAGTACTGGATCCTGAACAAAATTTCGAATTCAGAGACAATTATCTTGAAGCTCCGTTTGATTTATCTAAAGTTTTCTTTATTACTACAGCCAACCAAATTGAAACAATCCCACTACCGCTACTGGATCGCATGGAAATCATCCATTTGGCAGGTTATACTGACAATGAAAAACTAAATATTGCAGTCAAATATTTGATTAATCGTCAGTTAAGAGAAAATAGTTTAAATGAAAGTGAAATAACATTCGAAAAAGAAGCAATTTTATCCATAATTCGAATGTACACAAAAGAATCTGGTGTTCGAAATCTTGAACGTGAAATTGGAACGATTTGTAGAAAAATTGCCACATCTATTACTGAGGGAAAAATTAAGAACAATATAATAACGCCAGAAACAGTTCATGAGCTCCTGGGAAAACCAAAATATCAGGACGTCGATGAAGTAATTCGAAGAACATCTCTACCTGGAGTGGCCACAGGATTGGCATGGACACCAGTTGGAGGTACCATCTTATTTATTGAAGCCGCGAAAATGCCAGGTTCAAAATCTTTTGTCGTCACGGGTTCAATAGGAAAAGTAATGGAAGAATCTGCCAAAACAGCATATTCGCTCCTGCGAAGTAAGTCAAGTCAATTAGGAATCGATCCCGAAATATTTAATCAGTCTGATATTCATCTGCATGTTCCAGCAGGAGCACAACCTAAAGATGGTCCATCCGCAGGTGTTACAATAACAACTGCACTTGCATCGTTAATGACGGGAAGACATGTGAAATCTGACTTAGCTATGACAGGAGAAATAACACTGAAAGGGCTTGTGCTTCCAGTTGGTGGCATCAAAGAAAAATTGTTAGCTGCTCACAGATCAAAATTGAAAACAGTATTGATCCCTAAACAAAATGAAATTGATTTAGATGAAATCCCGGATGAAGTTAAAAAAGAATTGAACATTGTATTTGTTGAAAATATCGATGATATCTTTAAACTCGCCCTTGAAAACCCCAAAAAACAAAAAAGTAGAAATGAAAAATAAATCATTAAAAATTATCATCATTGACGATAATATCGCTATGACAACATTATTGTCCACACTATTAGAATTGGAAAACTTCGAGGTTATTACGATAAACAACATATTCGAAAAAAATATGAAACAAACCATAAAATACCATAACCCAGATGCGATGATTATAGATTTTCACATAAGCGGATCAGATAGACTGGAAATTGTAAAAACAATTAAAAGTGATCCGTCATTACATAAAATTAAGGTAATTGTTGCATCGGGTACGAACATGTACAAAGAATCAATGAGAGTTGGCGCGGATTATTTTATTCAAAAACCTTTTATGCCATCTGAATTATTGAACAATTTAAAACTTTTAACCACTCAGGACGGAGATTAAATTGATGAATAATATGAATTCACATGATCCGGCATGGTATTGTGCAGATCTACATATTCACACTCCTGCATCGACCGATTTTCAACAACCCAATGTTTCAATGTTGGATATTCTACAACGAGCCGAATCTCGTGGTTTGGATATTATCTCAATTACAGATCACAACACAATTGCTGGATATCGGCAAATGATGGACCAAATAAAGCAATTGAGGATGCTAAAAGATCTCAACCGATTATTGCCTGAGGAAAAAATAACTCTGGATGAATATGATCGATTATTTTCTAAAATTCTGGTCTTGCCTGGTTTTGAATTTACCGCAACTTTCGGTTTTCATATATTAGCAATTTTTCCACCGAATAAATCAGTACGTGAATTAGAACATCTCTTATTATCATTAAATATCGCACCTGCATTAATTGATGAAGGTTCCCAAACGGTAGGCGCAACATGTGATGTATTGACAGCGTATAAATTGATCAACGAAGCAGGGGGAATTGTCATTGCAGCTCATGCAAATTCATCAAATGGTGTTGCCATGAGGGGTTTTAACTTTGGCGGGCAAACAAAGATCGCTTTCACGCAAGACAGCAATTTGCATGCATTGGAAGTGACAGATTTAGAGGTTCAGGGGAATCGAACAACGGCTTCTTTCTTTAATGGAACTAAACCAGAATATCCAAGAAAAATGCATTGCATCCAGGGGTCTGATTCTCACAGATTGACTTCTGACCTTTCTCGAAAAAAAGTATTGGGAATTGGAGATCGTACTACAGACATCTTTCTTATTGAGAAAGATTTTAATGCTATGCTGGATGTATTTCGAGGGAATGATTTTTCAAAAACGAGACCTCACAGAGCAACTACTGAACCCTCATTTAACTTTTTACTCTCTGCTCAAAAAGAAGGTTCAAATATTATTCAAGAATTTCACGAGAGTATGACCATCCGAGGTGGAAAATTATACGCAATTTTGGCGGATGTTTGTTCTTTTTCAAACACAAATGGTGGCACTTTATTTATTGGTTTGAGTGCTGATTCTAAAAAAGAACCACTTGGATTGAATGATGTCGAAAAAAACATCGTGCTTTTAGAAAAATCGATTTCTGATCGAATTAGGCCACCAATTGACTGTAAAATCGATTCACACGAAATAAACGGTAAAAAGGTTTTAAGAGTATTAGTCCCACGTGGAGACGATCCCCCTTATGCTTTGGATGACTATAAAATTTATATTCGTGAAGAAACTGAAACAAATCTGGCAGTGAGGGATGAGATAGTTAATCTGGTTATTCGTGGCAAAGAAATTTCCAAACGCACAGGACCAACTGATTCCATCATTAAAATCATTGAGAAAGAAAAAGATACCGTCCTTGATTCAGTCGTTGTATCAGAAAATATTTTAGAACCCAAAACTGGTATTGAGCTGGTCTTGGCTGAAGAAAGAAATGGAATCCGCTATTTCACTGTTCGTGATCTTAGGAATGGAAATATTGTCAAAAATGTTACACAAACTTCTGCAAGACGATTATGGCAATATGCAATTAAAAGATACATCGATTTGATCGATCAAAATAAGGATCCAAAAATTATTTGGTCTGGAAATTTTGGGCTTTTACGAAAATATAAAGTTCAAAAATATGATATTTTCGATTTAGTTTATAAAGAAGATGATACTATAAGGTACTTTTTTGGCGTTACATCGATCGGGATTCATGGAAAATGGAAATCTCTAACCGGAGACAGCGAGGATTCATGATCAATCTGACCGCCTCAATTCTGACTATTTCTGATCGATCTTACGCAGGTACCCGGCCTGATTCAGCCGGTCCTAAAATTATAGAATTATTAAAAACAAAAAATATTGCCATAATAAATTATGCGATAGTTCCAGATGAAATTGACTTGATTACTAAAAAACTTTCCGAATGGATTAATGAAGGATCATCCAGGATAATTTTTACAACCGGTGGTACTGGTTTTGCTCCCAGAGATAACACACCTGAAGCAACAAAATTGGTAATCGAAAAGGAAACGCCTGGAATATCAGAATATATTCGCAAAAAAAGTGCTGAAATTACTCCACATGCGATTCTTTCGAGAGGAATCAGTGGTATTTCCAAGACCACATTGATCATTAACCTTCCCGGCAGTCCAAAAGCTGCATGTGAAAGCATTGAATTTATAATCAATGTATTACCCCATGCGGTTGAATTAATAATGGAAGACTCTAATTCGGAGAAAAATCACTGATTCTCTAATTTAATAATCCAAACTTGCTAATTCTTTCCCTTATAGAATCATTATATTGGATAATTATTTGTGGATATGTCATAGAAACCCATCCACCTAAAGAGGATTCTTTTTCTACAGTATCGACATTAAATGATTCTTTATCGACAACGATTAAGAATGGATTTAAACGTTTGCGAATTAACATCTCAAGACCAATCTGAGCAGAAGCCTCACCTCCTGATGTAACAAGATAGACAGAGCTTCCTCTAGGTATTTGATGTGAAATTGTCTCTATCAATTCATTTAGAGAGAGGTTTCCTTCTCCTTCTAAAAAGGCCAAAGTATCCATTATTTTTCCTAATTGTCTTTCTCCCTTTTCCGGAGTCAAAACAATCATTTTACTATCTGCGCAAGCTATTCCAACAGGCTTATCGGATTTGACAAAATAATCTGCTAAAGAAGCTACAATACTTACTGAATATTCAAAAGTACTGGCAGGAAGTCGAAATTTCTCTTGATTTTTCCATGCCCAAAAAGAATCCGGTATGAAATTCGTATTTAGCTCTTGTGCTTCGTATTGCGTAAGTCGAGAAGCGTCCAACAAAATCCAGACATCCCCTTGTGGATCCTGATCGAATTCTTTAACCATAAATCGATCTTTTCTTGCACTGCTTTTCCAGTGAATTCGATTTAATGGATCACCTGGTTGATAATCCCGGACGCCGGCAGCGTGAGAAGTAGCTTCCAGACTTTTTTGACGGATTGCGTGACCTCCTAAATAAAAACCCTGTTGCTGCACAATGTTATCTATTTGTTCTGTGAAAGGCAACACTATTAGTGTCTTATCAGCAGAAAATGTCCTCTCTGAAATGAACATGCCAAAAGGATCACCAGATCGTAAAATTGTTGGCCCTAAAGAGTAGGCACCTCGTTTAATCAAAATCGTACGTGAGATATAAAACCGTTCCTGACGAGGATTAATTTGGGAAAGGACCTTTGATCCTGCATTTCCAGGCAGTTTACTTAAATCTTCTATCTCTATCCACAATCTCCAAAGTTTTGAATAATTCTTAATCTCATATCGTTCTTCAAATACATTTCCAACCGGCAATTTTAGAACTCGTTGAATCCGAGTAAGGCTGATTTTTTTTGTCGCTAATAAAGTCCAGGCCCAATTGAATAGAATAAATAAGGTGCTTCCAATTGCAATTCGATAGAAAACAATCCTGGATGCGGGAAAAAAGGAGAATCGACCTGCATACCAAGCCAACATGAGAGCAATTAAAACAAAAATTGTGAATACCCAAAACGATTTACGGATTCGCATATCGATCAATTCCCACGAAAATCACCCCCAGGAACGGATACCGAATTTATTACCTCGGAAATAATTTGTTCAGATGAAAGATTTCGCAGTCTAGCGGATGGTTGAACGACCATTCGATGTCCCATAACAAATCGGGCTAAATTCTTTACATCGTCAGGTAAGACGTAATCTCGACCTGAGATCGCTGCTTTTGCCTGACTCGCACGAAATAGATTTAGACTGCCTCTTGGACTGACACCTAAATACACATCTGTATGTTCGCGAGTAGCCCTTGTTAATTCAACAATATATTTTTTGATTGGTTCCGAAACATAAACATTTTTGATTGATTCTTGAACCAATCTGATATCTTTTTCAGCAGCTACCATTGAGATTTGCTCAATTGGATGTTGGAGTTTTTGGAGATTTAAAATTTGAATCTCATCTGTTAATCCAGGATAACCAATTTTAATCTTCATCATAAATCGGT
>PHBS01000088.1 GCA_002841995.1 Chloroflexi bacterium HGW-Chloroflexi-8 | reverse complement strand
GTGATTTTTCAACCCGCAAGGTGAAGGATTGATGATTTTGTTCCAGTATTTCAGCCCCAAAGGAAGACCAATCCAATGCTTCCAAATCTGAAATCGGATCACTGACGGTAACACGGATCAATTTGGTGCTTGAGAGCTGTTCGGAAAGTTCATTGAGGGCACCATCATAGATTAATTCTCCATGATGGATCAATAAAACCCGAGAACAAAGCCGTTCAATATCTGCCATGTAATGGCTGGTTAATAAGATTGTCGCTTGATAGCGCTGGTTATACTGGATGATAAAATTCCGCAAGCGGTTTTGAATGGTGATGTCCAGTCCAAGCGTTGGTTCATCCAGAAATAGAATTTGAGGTCGGTGCAAAAGACTGGCCACCAATTCGCATTTCATCCGCTCACCCAAAGAAAGGTTTCGCACCGGTTTTTTAAGAATATCTTCCATTTCCAGCATCAAAGACAATTCCTCGATCCGTAGATCCACTTCTTTTTTACTGATCTGGTAAATTTCACCGAGGACATGAAAGGTATCCAGGGCCGGGATATCCCACAGCATTTGGCTTTTATTGCCTAAAACCATGCTGATTACTTTTAAGAACGCTTGCTGACGTTTGCCGGGAATGTATCCGGCCACCAGAATTGAACCTTGTGTAGGCTGCAACAAGCCCGTTAATACCTTTAAAGTTGTTGTTTTTCCGGCACCATTCGGACCGATGAGTGCCACAATTTCTCCGCCTTTAATTTCGAAACTGACGTTATGAACAGCCACTACATCCTGGAATTTGGGTGAAACAAATTGATTCAGGGCTGCTTTTATGCCAGGGTTGCGTTGGGGAACGCGATAGGTTTTTGTTAATTTCTGAACATCAATGATTTTTTCATTCATAATCTTTTATCCATTTCAGGAAATTGTCTTACTATTCCATCATATAACACTGGTGTAATAATGGAGGGTTAAGTTGCACTGAGGTTTTATTTCCTGTACAATAATTAGAGTAATCTACTCCAATTCGTTATTTTTCGAATGGTTTATCTGGAGAAAATAATGGAAACGCTTACAGAAGATCAGAAAATGCATCGACAAATCGCTGTCAAATTATTCAACCATGTTTGGGAACTGATGGATAATCCAAACAGGAGTTTGGAAGAAAATGATGAGATGATCCATAGCGCACATGCCTCCCGGTATCATTGGGGCGAGATTGGTACACCATTGGAATTTGAGCGTGGTGAATGGCAAATCTCACGGGTTTATTGTGTTCTGAAACGTGCTGAACCGGCTTTATACCACGCACGGCGAACGTTGCAAATTTGCCTTGAATATGAAATAGGGGATTTTGATTTAGCCTTTGCTTATGAAGCTATGGCGCGAGCATCCCTGATAGCAGGCGAGATCGAGGAATGTAAGAATTACCTCGATCTCGCATATACGGCATCTAATTCGATCAAAGAAGAAGATGATCAAAAAATATTATTGGAAGATTTAGAATCAATCCAATCTCAAATTATTTGAGAATCAAAGGCAAAATAAAAGAATATCCTTTACCGTACCACACGGAGTATTGGACATCATTTCCTGCTAAACGATTATCCAGCGGGACTATTTTCAGATATCCGGTCTGGGATTGTGTTGGTAAATAACGGAACACAATAGACTGACCAAATCCTGATGATGAATAACTCTTTAATATGGTGGTGGAATTGCTGGCGTACAAATCCACTTTCATGGCTGCCCCACCACCTTTGCTTGAAATCATATACAAGTATTCTGTTCCGGCAACCAAATTCACCTTCACCCAATCGACATCACTGACAGGACAAAACTTTTGCTCCAGGAAATTCCCTGCCAATAGCGTCCTTGCTCCCGTAACATTATTATCTGTGCTATCAGAACCATCGACACTGCAGTTTTGGATAGAGGTCGTGGTTTCAGCCGAGCTTGGGTAGGCTTCCACATTGTTACTTAAATCTTTTGCTCGCATGCGAAAACTGTATGTTTTTCCTAATTCACCCAGGAAATTCATGGATGTTTGACTGGCGGGAATCCCAATTTGCAGGTCTGTCCAACTACCACTATTTACTTTGTATTGGATATCATAACTTCCAAGGACCCCGTCCGGATCACGCCCGGACCAGCTCAATTGGATTAAGGTGGTTGCTTGCGTTGGGGGCAGTTGGTTCAGTTGGCTGACCGGTGTTGTCGAGTCAAAACCGGAGATGATCCGCATGACCGTATCCTGGTTGTTGGAATTATCAAATGCCTGGGCGACCAAAAAGCTATTAATAATCGGAGATTTCACGGATGGATCAAAATTTACTCCCCACCCATCTGCACCATTGGTATCCGAGCCCAAAAGCTCCCAGGTTCCGTTGAGAATATCCGCATTGCGCCAATAAAAATCTACCTGTTTAATCCCTGTTCCCACATCAGTTGCTGATGCCTGCAGCAGGAATTGGCTGGACGGGATAAATGTGCTGTTCGGGGTGATAAAATTCACGACCGGCGAGGTGAGATCACCAGAATTGACTTTCAAGGTATAGAAATAGCTGGAGCTCCCTGCCCGCGGATGATCCCATGCTTTAACCATGGCATAATATGTTCCGCTGGTTGTTGGGGAGAAAAAGATTTTTGAATCGCGTTTAACGCTATAAACCTCATCGTCGTTTTCAAGAACCAGATTGCCCTGGCTGTCATATAAGAATAAATAGGGGTCTAATGATGAACCTACATCTTTTGCATCGATATCCAGTGTGATTTGGTCGCCCTGTGAGAGCGTTAGCTTGTAATAATCCAAATCGCCTCCAGGACAAATAAAGGCATACACATCGCTGTTTGAAGACAATGAGTTCGCTTGACCAATTGAATTATTGGGTTCAAAATCACCACAGCTTAGCGGTGCAGTTGTATTGATATTGACATTATCAATTGCCCAGCCAAAATAGCCGGCATTGTAATAACGGTCAACAATATCCATGTGAAAACGGATTCGGATTGTTTTCCTTGCATAAGCTGAAAGGTTGATTGCCTGACTGGTCAGCCAGGTTTTGTCCGCATCCATTGAGAGTTGCACCAGGTTTTCAAATGGGGCACCATCCACAGAAACCTGTACCCAACGGCTGTCCCAAAAAGAATAAAAAGATTCGGTATGAACATAATAATCAAAACGTAAATAGTATCCAGAACCGGGAATAAAGATTGGGGGAGACGTAAGATCTCCTCCACCAATATTTGGATCTGCCAGATCCTTCGTCCCTGTACCGGCATAATTATCATTAAACACCCAATATTTGGATGTGCGCGTCCCCAGTGTTGCATTCGTTGAATACCACATGGGAACTCCAGCCCAGTTCTGATTTCCAGATTCAAAATCAAAAGTTTGAGGAGCGTTGACCGTGGTGTTATTGCTCAGAGTCCCGGCACTGATATTGAAACTCAGACTGCCATCACGTTCACCGGCAGAATTCTTGCCCCAAACTCGCAGGGTATAACTTCCAGCAGGCAGCGACCCTAAAGACCATCCATTTTGGTTGGTTTCCGATAAACTTTTATTGACAGGTCCACTTAATTCAGCCCGGAATGTCACCGCACCGGGACTGGAGAAATCTGCCACGTAGGATTCATTTGAAAAGAGTCCTGCCCGGCTAAAATCATTAAAAATGGTGTTGATTGTAGGTACCTGCGGGAGAGTGCTGCGGGTCTGAATTTTCAGCCCAGAAACAAAATTTGCCTGAACGCGGTTATCCCGTAAATTTGCATCATTTACTTCAAAAGATTCATTGCGACCATCAATGGAATCATATAGGATTGCGCGAACATTACTGCCCACCATCACAGATTCAACGTTATTATCACCGACCAGACTTGAACTATCCAGATCAAAATAATCGGAGACACCATAAAGAGAACAGACGCCTTGATAATTTGAGTCTGTATAAACTGCAATTTGATTTGCGTCCGGTATACAGGCAGGTGGTTGTACCTGCGAGCAGGCCGCATTATTGACAATTGTTCGCAGCCCGGTCATACCTCCAACGATTAAATTTCCTTCCATGTCATAAATACGCGCAGCGATATCCACAGGTCCATTCGGAACGCCAGCATCGCAAAGGTTAACATCCGAAAGAAAAGATGTCCCACTCATGGTGTAATTTGAGCTGACCAATTTCCACTCTTCACCGCGACCGCGTGCAATAATCTCTATTTTTTGTATGCCGATATCATCTCTTGCCCAACCTCCAACCAGGATTGATTTTTCGTTTATTTCCTGGCCATGGCTTGGCATAATCAGATCGCCAGTAGGAGGATATGCACCAAAATTACCGGACAGGAATCTGTTTTTTTCGTTGGTACTGGTGTTGGGATTGTCCTGAATACAACCTGTCCCTAAGCTTGGCCAGGTCTCAGCCTCATAACAGGTGCGTGGGGTACCCCCATTAATCGCCACGTCATCAAAGCGGATATCGACTGAATTTCCCCAATAAGAAGTGGGATTTGTATGGACGTGGAAATGAAGATGGTGACCGGTACTCGCCCCGGTATCATCCACATTGCCGATATATTGCCCTTGCACAACCTGAGATCCTATCGTTCGGATATTGGTCGGAACCGATGCATAAGCCATGTGCATATACAATTGATACGTGGTCGGTGAAGTGGATTCATCTTTTAAAACGAGGTAGTTCGTACACCCGGTTGAAAAATTCGGGCAGGAAGTGTTGATCCGGTAGACTGTACCACCACGCGCTGCCAGCAGGGGAAACATGGTCCCATCTGCAAAATCATAAGCGTAACGACAACTCGTTTCGCTGCAGGAATTATAAATCTTGTAATGACCAATGCTCCCGGAAAGAGTCTTACTCAAACCACCTGCCCAGGGCAATTTGTATCCACGGTAAGGTGTTGTCACATCTTTACTGACAACGTCTGGAGTCTGGAATCGTTGGACGAGGTCTTCGGTTAATAATTCCGGAGGCAGACTCTCAAATTCTGTCTGCCAGTTTGGATCGGCTTGTTGAATGATTTCCCATGGAATACTGTCATCTTCGATTGACTTTTGACTGTGATCTGTTTTTGCAATTGCCAATCCTGGTTCAGCCGCAATCAATTCGCCAGTTTGAGGGTCCCGTAAGGCCAGCCAAAGTAAAGCGATTTGACCATCATTCGAATATTCCACATGATCAATCGTAGGATTGTAGATTACGAATGCCAGTAATTCCCCGCTCGATTTAGGACCGGAAATCACGTCTTTTTCGAAAGCATCCTTCAATCCACTGTCGATTTCTTCTGCCTGGGGTGCAGGTTGGGGCTCTTCAGTTGGGGGAGGAGGTGCAGCCTGGATTTGATTTTGAGATCCAAGTAGCAGCGCCGCAACAAAAAACAGTGAAATGATCCAATCTAATTTTCGCATGAGCGTTAATCCCTTTCCGGTTAATGGCCAGAAACCAGCCATGATCTTTTGTGATTTTTAACGACTAAAGTTCAACTTGTTATTGGATGCAAGTTGCGTGCCGGATCAATTATTTGACATTTCGCTTACAAACAAATCCATGGCGAGGACGAGATCCATTTGACTGGTTTTTAAGTTTTCGTCGATTTTTAACAATCGGGGATAAATTTTTTCTAATTGGATCGCAGAAAAACGTTGGGCTTGTTTTTCTAATTTTGTGGCTACATAAGGATGAATTTTTAATTCAGCAGCAATTTTGTCACTTTTTACACCCTGATCCATCAGTACCCGGGCAAGTAATAACAAGCGAAATTGCCGGATAACCATCCCAAACAATTCGTCCGGTCGTTCGTCCAATATACCGTGAACCAGAGTCATTGCATCCTGTGTACGTCCTTCCGCCAAAGCATCAACCATGTCAAAAATATTCGTTGGGGCAACATCTGCAACCAATTCTTTAACGTCATCGAATTCAATTGCACGGGAAAAATTCACATATGTTAATAATTTAATGATTTCCTGGCTGGCTAACTGTGGGTTTGAACCAGTCAGATTTGCCAGTTCGTTGGCTGCTGCTGGAACAATCTGTCCCTTTTGGCGGTGCGTTTCTTCGATGATCCATTGCCGCATTTGAAACTGATTGGGAGTGGTGAATTCTTTGGTAAATACCCTATTGGCTGGTTGTGAATTTGCCCAGGACCGTAACCAGTGGTCCTTTCTAAAGTCTTTCCAGTCTTTTCGATCTATTTCGGTTTCAACCAGCAGGACTAAGCCTGTCGTTTCCGGGAGGTTTTCAAATATGGAGATGAGGTTTTCTTTATTTTTTGCGGATTTTAGTAAGGTCAGGGCAGAGGAAACAACAACAAGCCGTCTTTCAGTCAGGAAAGGCAGGGCGTAGGCAGCATTGCGCAATTCCTCAGCCCGGATATTCCCGGATAATCGGGTAATATTCATTTCGGCTACAGCCGGATCACCTAATTTTTCGATTTGTGTTTGGACAGCTTTGCCCATGCCATAACCATCATCTCCGTAAAAAATATAGAGACTGGGCTTTTTTTCACTTGGGGCAGAAGCAGAAAACATGAGGCGATAATTTATAGACTGGTTAGAACCCGATGCGCAGGTGGGTTGCGTTCAGGAAAGCGTTGAACTTCGGTCAGGTGTAAACTGCCCAGATTTGGCTCTGTGGTTACCCATTCCTGCATTTTTGGTCCCAACGGCTGGGCGACGATGAATCCCAGGGTCACCAAAGTGATCACCGTTGCTAAACGATCAAGACGATCTTTCCAGGTTTTATGCATTCCGAGCATAGCCATCCAGGCGAAAACGCCACTGATAATCCCAGCAGTTGCAAAATTTGTCCCGCAATTGGGATGGATAGCCAGTTGATGCTCACCATTTTGCAGACGTCTGCGGGCTTCCTGAGCCGCCTCGACCAGCTCTTCTGTATCGACTTCACCAAATACCCAAAAACCGAACATATTGGATACACCAGCCAGCTTGCCAGCTTTTTGTTTTTCAACCAGAATTTGCAAAGTCGCATGTTCAAGGGCGTGATTGCGGCGCACTTTGGAGACCGGTCCCCAATTAAGAAGAATCTTTCCAATTGGCATATTTCAATCCTTTTTTGATATGTCTTTAGTTTATACCAGAAATTTGGGAAAGCGTGTCAAATCATTTAAATTCGATTGAAATTACTCTTATTTCCTTAACAGTCATTGAGCGGTTGGGACCTTGCTTTGGGTAATCGTTAAATCGAACGAACATGGACCTTTCTGGCAATGCTGTGTTCCATGGCGATTTCAGTCTCTTCAATTTGAATAATGACTTCCGGACGGGTGGAGATGACCCGCACTGTGCGGTCAACCGTTAATCCATAGGCATGCAAGTGTTTTTTTACCGCTTCACTTACTTCCAAAAAATCCACAATTTTGATTTCCTGATTGTCTTTGATATCTGCTAACGTCAGATAAATTTGTTTTTCATGCATTTTCAGTGATGAAACATTCATGTCGTTTTTTCTCCAATTCGTTTGATTAACCAGCTTGCCCAAGAGGAGGCATACGGGTTAATGGTTTCGGTTCCACAATTAGGGCAGCAGGTGACTTTTGGGTTGTTCAGACCATCTTTTGCGCAACCGGAATGTAATGGACAACGGGCACAACTTCCAGCCTGGTTTGGGCTGTATTCAAATCCACAGGAAGGACACGTGATCAAATTTTTACTCATCCCATCCATCCGGTAAGCGTTAGGAAGCGTTGTAATAACCCGCCAATTAAGATCGCAAAGGGGAAGATAAATACAGTCATTGCAGTCGCTTGTTTCCAGCCACGTTCTTTAACCATCATGAAAATGGAGGCGATACAAGGGATGAATAAGGTGATGGTTGTTATGGAAACGACAATTTGAAGCGGACTGAGGAGGCCATGCGATTCCATAACGAACAGACCGGTGGCTGCGAAGTCACGCCGCATCAGACCCAATAAAAATGCTGTGGCTGCCTCGGCTGGCAAGCCTAACCAATTCACCACAATGGGTTCTAACCCGTGGATCATTCCTGGTAATAACTTTAGCTGGTCGAGAACGAATAACAGCAATGTACCAATGATAAATAAGGGCAATGCTTCCTTGACGTACCACTCCAATCGGGCAGCGGTTTTGATCAATACATTGGAAAAAATTGGCATTCGTAAGGGCGGCAGTTCAACAATCAGTGGTTGTCGTTCTCCCGGCATCAATTTTGCGGCAATCCAGCCAACCAGAAACATGACCAAAAGGACCACTCCCAACCAGACTAATGTGCCAGTGAAGGAAATGCCGGCTAATAAACCCATCACCACACCGAGTTGAGCAGAACAGGGAACTGCCAGAGCCAATAAAAATGTAACTAAAATGCGGTCTCTTTTGCTTGTCATGATGCGTGTGGTCATGGTTGCCATGGTCACACAGCCGAGACCCAAAATCATCGGCAGAACCGCCTGACCATTGAGACCCATCATCGTAAAGATGCGGTTGGCTAGTACCGATAAGCGGGGCAGGTAACCGGAATCTTCAAGAATACCAAAACAAATGAAAAAAGTGGTCACAATTGGGAATAACAACGCCAGAGCATACGTCATCCCCATGGTCCATAATCCGTATTGACCAAAAATCAACTCTCGCAAGAATGTCCAGGGGATCAATGTGCCAATGTGAGCAGTCAACCAGGGATTAATGATCCCGGAAAACAAATCATTTTCAATCAAGCCGACTAACGTGCCGGCACCAAACACCCCCACAAACCAATACATGGCGTAAAGGACCAAGGCTAAGATGGGCAGACCGTAAAGCGGATGGGTAGACAAATGTCCTATTTTTACACTTAAGGCGATTTTCTTATTCTTAATGGCGTGACTCGTTTTTTGAGCCAGTGTTTCCACAAATTTTTCACGGGTTTCGTGAATGACATTGTCAATCGGTTGTCCCAGTGTTTGCTCCAAGGAAGATCGAAAAGAAATAATGTGTTGGATTTGATCGGACGACAGTTGTTTTCCAAGCCATTGCTCGCTGACCTGATCTGCACTCAACCACAACAAACCCAGTGCTCTTTTTGTTATCGGGCTTTCGGGCAAGACTTTTTCCATTTCCTGCAGGGTTGTTTCAACGGCTGGCGGGTAATCAATGCGGTACGTTGGTTGCGGAATGAGCTTCAATGCAGTTTGTAAATCCAGAATTCCCTCGCCCCGGGTGGCAATTGTGTTGATGACTGGGATGGAAAGGATTTCGCTAATTGCCGCAGAATCAACTTCCAGACCGCGAGCTTGCGCCTCGTCGACCATATTGAGGGCTAGCACAAGTGGCAATCCCATTTCGACCAGTTGCACGGTAAGATGTAAAGTCCGCCGAATATTCTTGGCATCCCCAACCTGAACAATGGCCTGGATTTTTTCGTTTAACAAAACCTGGGCGGTGACTGCTTCATCCTCGCTGCGTGCCGGGAAGGAAACAATTCCGGGTGTATCCACAACCTGGACATCCTGAAGTGCTTTAATGGAACCACGGGACAGCCCAACGGTTGTGCCCGGGTAATTGGAAACAACCACATATCGTCCTGTTAACCGATGAAAAAGTACCGATTTCCCAACATTTGGGTTCCCAACCAGAGCGATTTGGCTATTATTGTTTAATGGCAGTGCAATTACAGATGAATGACAGGATGACATGAAGGCGATAAATTCCTTTCAAAAATTATGAGCGATTTTCACGGCAATTTGCACAGACTCCATAAAAAACGAGTTCGGCAGAGAATACTTCTGAACCTGTTTGTGATGAAAAAATGCTTTTAATTTTTTCCATTTGGTCGCTTGAAAACTCAATAATGTTCTTGCATTGCTGGCATTGAAAATGGTAATGATCTTTGTTGGTTCCAGTAAGCGTGGCATCAAAACGTTCCTGGCGGCGTTCTTCATCAAAACGATGTGGGGTTATTAGGGATTGATCGGTCAGCCATCGCAAAGTACGATAAACAGTTGAAAGATTAAGGGTTGGATCCTCCTGATTGGCGTTCAGATATATTTCTTCCGCAGTAGGGTGGCCGGACATTGATTCGATTTTCTCCAGAATCAATTTGCGTTGGCTTGTCATGCGCCCGCCTTGCTCTTTCAGGATTGTCTCTGCTTGTGTTACCAGTTTAATGGGCATCGTTAATTCCTATTGATATTGCAATTCATTTGCAATAATATTGATTGCATTATTTTATACCCTTCTTTCCTGATCACACAGTGATAAATGTCATCAGGATTCATGCAGTTTTTTTAAGTTTGAATGGATATTCGCGCTATTAATTTGTTGGTATTAATCGGAAAAATCCCCAATCCATGGTTGAATCAAAAACCAGCCCGAGCAATTAGATCAATCCGGATTTCAGGCTGTCTTTGGTTGTTAATAAGACCAGCGTTACCAGCCTGATCTAAATGACACGGGAATTAAAAGTCCCAATCCTTATTTGCTGGCCTGGTTATGCAGGTTGATAATCCGATCCATTTTTGCGTTGTCCGCTTCGTCAATTATTTTTCTGGCTGGTTCGGCTTCAAATTGAGCCAACGTCTGCTGGATGCCTTTATGAAAAGGTATAACAGCTTTATATTCGGGCACAAAAGATTTAATTTTGCTGTTATCAAAAATAACACTCCAGCTTTTATCACCCCACAGTGGTCCCAGATATTCTGGTGCGACTTTAACAATGAAATCGGAAGATATATGGCAGATATTGGGTTGAACGCCAATCGCCGCACCAATAGCCTGGTAAATATGATTCCAGGTTAATAATTCATCAGAGGTAATGTGAAAAGCTTGTCCCAGGCTGCGCGGGTGCCCAAGCAAGCCAAGAAAGCCAATGGCAAAATCTTCTGCATGGGTAACCGCCCATAAGGATGTGCCATCCCCATGCACAATAATCGGTTTGCCCTGGCGTATGCGATCCACCAGTGTGAACTTATCCCATTCTCCGACCGCGATGGGCAAATAGCGGTCATAGGTGTGTGAAGGACGCACAATGGTCACCGGAAAAGCATGTTCACGATATGCCTGGATGAGCAGCTCTTCACAGGCGATTTTATTGCGCGAATATTCCCAAAAGGGATTATGAAGAGGTGTTGATTCGCGAATAATAACATCCGTAGGGGGTTTTTGGTAAGCGGAAGCTGAACTGATAAAAATAAACTGGGCAGTCCGTTGGCTGAAGAGATCCAGATCCCTTTGGATGTCCTGGGGTGTGTACGCAATCCAATCCACCACCACATCATAGGTTTCGCCGGCTATAGCTTCACGTGCCTCAGTAAGATTGTAGAAATCAGCTTTTATCGTGCGAGCACCTTTCACCTTGCCAGTCTGCTGTCCCCGATTTAGTAGTGTTAGTTGGTTACCTCGCTCAATCGCAATGCGGCTGACCGCTGTACTGATATTACCTGTTCCACCGATGAATAGAACTTTCATTTGGATCTCCTCTGGTCTGTTTCGAAAGAAATATTTATGGATAGGTGTTAATGGATTGAACTAGGCCGGACTAAAGTTAACGGATCAAATGATTTCAAGAATCTGACTGATCACCTGAATTTGGTACGTGATTGGCAGCTGTTTTGGGTTTTCGAGACCACGAGGGTTGTACCAGCAGGTATCCAACCCGTAATTGATTCCTCCGGCCATATCCGATGTCAGACTATCTCCGATCACAAGAACTTCCTGTTTGGATGGATTGCCGATCGTTTTAAACACATGGTCAAAGAAGCCGGCTGCTGGTTTTGAGATTCCGATTTCCTCGGAAATAAAAATGTGTTTGAAAAAAGACTTTATGGGAGAGAGCGCCATGCGGGAATGTTGCACCTGGGTGATGCCATTGGTAATAATTGCCATTTCGTGCGTGGAATCAATTTCTTTTAATGTTTCCAAAACACCCGGATTCAAGTCTGCCACCAAACCCAGCCCTGTCAGATAAAGCTCGCTGAAGGCTTCCGGATCCGCAAGAATTGAGAACTGCTTAAACAAATCGGAAAAACGCCCGATACGCAATTCATCCAATCCAATCCTGCCATTTTCAAATTTTGCCCAATAAGCATGGTTGATCACACGATAAGCCCCGGCGATCTCTTGATTAAAAGGGAGATTCAGCAGATTAAACGCACGCTTAATGGATTTTTCTTCTGCGATCTGATAGTCAAACAAGGTGTCATCTGCGTCAAATAATAGCCAGCGATAAGGCATAGGGGTGCTCCGAACAATCGATTGAGATCATTAATTGTACATAATTTTAGCAAATTCAAAAACATGAATAACGCGTTTGTACGAAAGGCAAATCCGGTGTGTTGATGTCATTGGATTGCTGAATAGCCTGGCTTTTAATTAATAAGATAGGCTTGACTTGCATTATTCGCTTTGCTATACTAGAACAAAAGTTCAATTAAGGAGAAGAAAATGTCTCAATCCGTGTTCAATCGCGCAGTCGATTTTCTTTACCGTAATGGCCGGCTCCTGGAAAAACACCTGCTGGCTTATCATTTTTTTGGCAAACCACAATTCCCGGTCTTAAGAAGTTTGCATGCTTATCAAAACCCGGATGGCGGTTTTGGGAACGCATTGGAACCGGATAAACGCTTTCCCGGCAGCACCCCTATTGATGTGGCAACCGCTTTCCATATACTGGATGAGATTAATGGGTTTACCGACCCGATGGTCTTAAGGGCTTGCGATTATCTGATGACCATCACCACCCCGGATGGAGGTGTTCCATTTACCCTACCGGCAGTGAAAACGTATCCCTGTGCTCCCTGGTGGATGACCGATGATCCGCACCCGGCTGCATCCATCAATCCGACGGCAGAAATTTGTGGCTTATTACTTAAACACCAGGTTGAACATGCCTGGCTGGATAAAGCGATCGCCTATTGCTGGGAAAATATCGATCCGGAACAAGGCGGGTTTCATGACTTGATGCCAGCAGTTACATTTCTGGCGCATGCACCTGGACCTTCCAAAGCAGAACCAATTCTGGATCGAATCAAGGAAGTCATCATCGAAAAAAACCTGGTCGCATTTGACCGCAAGGCGGGTGGGTATGTTCAATTTCCTCTGGATTGGGCACCCACACCCAGCCATCCACTGCGATCCATCTTCAGTGAACAGCAGATTCAGGACGATTTGCAATTTCTGCGGAATAGCCAGCAGGAGGACGGCGGTTGGGAGATCAACTGGGAACCGGTTTCCACGGCGGTAGCGTTGGAATGGCGCGGGATCAAAACTTTAAAGAATTTACGGATTTTACAGGCTTATGACCATGCCGATGGATAGCGTTTTGCCGACTTACTAACCTCATTAAAGGCATTGTGAATAACTGATCCTTACACTGACCACCGGAATACAAATTTGGACTGGCAATGTTTTTTCTCTGACTTATCCAGCAAAAAGGGGGTATTGAAATTTTTGTTGGTCGTGATACAATAAAACAAACGATTGAACAGTTATTCAATCGTTCATATCATGGAGGTTTTATGAAATCAAAATCATTCGATGAACATACAGCTGCACACGTCGCCGAGCTTTTTCGCGCCTTCAGCGATACCAGCCGGGTGCGCATTCTTTCTGCCATTATTGAGCAGGAATCAAATACATCAACTATTGCAGAAACACTCGGTCTGACCGAATCTGCTGTATCGCATCACCTGCGTGGACTGCGCCAGATGCACATTGTCCAAACGCGGCGTGATGGTAAGGGAGTCTTTTACAGTGTCGTTGACCCGCACATCATCGCCTTGTTCCAACAAGGTTTCGATCATGTGAAAGAGAAGTGAATCTATGAACAAACGACAAGATCAGATCATGCTACAGGAAGTCCGCGAACACCTGGCAGTGGATGGAATTGTTGAACTGCCCGGTATGAAACAGCGTTCTTTTTTCAAGTCCCTGCTCGAAATCGTGAGCGGGTCTTTGTCATTATTGCTATTCATCTTCGGGTTCATGACTTTTTCAGAAGAATCCCAGGTCGTGCCGCCAGTTTTCCAGGAATTTGTGCTGACTTAAACAGTTTTTCGCTCTGTTTTCTAATTTGCCCAATGTAGATCTGGGCGATAGCTTATTGAAGGTGGTCTATCTCGCAGATGAATAAAGCAGGAGAAGGATGAGCCTGATTGCGAAGTTCTTTATACTTGTGATTGCCCCAATACTTGCAATGCTGCTGGCGTTACTGGGCGTTGAGACGCTTCCTACTAACCCCTTAGGTTGGTTCCTGTTACTGGTGGGAGTAGTTTACATAGCAGGGGTCGTTATTGTTTATGTCATCCGTCGGGAGCGCTTCTGGGAATCACCTCTAAATGGGTCACCAATATTGGAGGAACACGGAGATCGTTCGCTCTGGTTCATCACGCTGGGTATGCTGGCTGCGTTTTACCTGTCACCTATCGATTATATCTATCTGCCTGCTTGCTTGCCACGTAATGCCTGGATGTCCTTCAGTGGTGTTGGACTGGTTGCTTTGGGGATTGTGCAGTTTGTCTGGGCACGTCGCGTCCTTGGGACAAATTATTCCGGACATGTCTCCGTTAAAGTCGGGCATTCCCTGGTGCAAAACGGTCCTTATCATTTCATCCGTCATCCAGCCTATCTCGGATATCTCTTAATGGCGTTGGGAATTGGTCTTGGCTATTCCAGTCTGGCCGGATTGGCATCAACTTTTTTGTTACTGCTCCCCAGCCTGATCTACCGGATTAAAGTGGAAGAGAAATTGCTATTCAGGTATTTCGGGGAGTCATATCGCCAATATGCAATTGTAGTAAAGAGATTAATTCCATGTATCTGGTAAGGGTGAAGAGGTAATGATGCGTAAAAATCAAACCAGCTTGACTGCTGCAGGAATTGCAATTGCGCGTGCAGTGGAAAGCGAAAAACCAATTGATGAGCGTATTTGTTATGACCCTTATGCCAGGCAATTCGTTCCGGATTGGATGTTTCGATTCATGGGTTTTTTTATCAAGAGTGGTTACGCGGAACTACGAGGACCTGGCGTTAATGGATTCCTGGTAGCACGCGAACGGTTTATGGATGAGGTATTGCAACGTTTCCTGGATGAAGGCTTACAACAGCTCGTGATTTTGGGGGCGGGCTATGATTCGCGAGGCTATCGGTTTGATATGGCAGGGCGGCTGAAGATTTTTGAGGTGGATCACCCGGTCACGCAAGCCGCGAAAGTGAAACGTGCCCGCCGCATATTTAAAAACCTGCCTGAGCACATTACGTACGTTCCGATAGACTTCAACACGCAGATCTTGTCCGAACGCTTGTTGTCTTATGGTTACAATCCGCACCTGTTCAGCCTGTTCATTTGGCAGGGGGTAACGATGTACCTGACTTTGGCAGGGGTGGAAACTACCCTGGATTTTATTGTAAAGAATTCATCCACAGGCAGTGCAGTCGTGTTTGATTATCTTTACGTGTCTGTTCTGGAGGGTATCCAGAAGCAAAACGAGATCAGCAACATGCGCCGTTATCGCTTTTTGACCGGTGAAGGTTTGACGTTTGGCATTCCCCAAGGAGGAGCAGACGCATTTCTGCATGCACGCGGTTTCAGCCAGGTGAAAGATATGACGACAGAGGATCTAAAAACCGCCTATTTCACCGGTAAAAACGCTGATCGTAAGGTAGCTAGTGGTTACGGCATTGTAGTTGGAAAGGTATAACACGTGTGTATGAGTTCGCTTCTTTTTAATACCTTAACTTCACATGGACAGGACGCCGGAAAAAATTATATCCGACCTGGACGATGTTGTATAAAGCTTTCTGAAATTTTCGAATGCAAGCTACCTTGCATTCGAAAGGGTGCAATTCCGTAAGGTGGCGAGTTTGGTAAAGAAAGGAAATCGTAATGTTACTCTCAAAAAAAATACTTCTCTTTTTCCTGGGTTCGGCGTCTGTTTTTGGACTAGTCTGGCTCAATCGGCAACACCGCACCGAGGTTCCGGGCTTGAGAAATTGGCGGCGTACACTGAGACAACGGTATGGGACAGAAAAGGAGCAACAAATAACCGCCGAAATACAGCAACAATATGCTTCCCTGGTTAATGAAATCTGTCTGCCAGAAAACAATGCTCTTCGCTGGCACCTGAAAGAAAAAATCTTGCCGGGTTTAGCCCTATACCGTGTGCTTTTACAAGAACATACAGGAGACCAGCCAGCCGTGCTAGCCAGTGTTGAAGATGCTTTCCGAGCTAAAACACTGGCTAAAAGCCGGTTGCTGTTTACACCGCTGAGAGTACTACCCAATCCATTTGGCTTATTAAAGATGGTTTTCCCTCGGTTGATGAAACAATTCCCCCGTGAAGGCTGGGATACCACATTCATCGAAAACAGCCCCAATAGAATCGCATTCAATATGACGCGCTGCTTCTATTTGAACAGCCTGACTTCTCTTGGCGCACCAGAATTGACCCCTTCGTTTTGCAAGTGTGATGATGATATGGCTGAATGTTTTCCCCCTGATATCCGCTTTGTTCGACAACACACACTGGGGCGTGGCGACAATTTGTGCGACTTTCAATATTGCCGGGTAAAAAAGACATGAGACCCATTTATCCATTCACTATACTTTGTCGAACTTGTTTCTGCTGCCTGATACGGAAGTCAAGGCGAGGATAGTTAGTGACTCCCGAATTGGTCAAGTCTTTCGTTCTCTGGTTAGATGGATTGCTTGCTTTTTTCGCGTTGGAGGTGGTTTTTCACGGCATCTGGCGTGGTACCCAATGCAAGGCCAGTTTCATTACCGGGAGCACCAGCTCTAGCCTCCTCTCAGAATGTTTTCACATGTTCACCCGGCACTCTACCTGAGGAGATCGTATTAGCCTGAGAGTCTTGTGACCAGTGGCTTGAATACTGGA
>PHBS01000087.1 GCA_002841995.1 Chloroflexi bacterium HGW-Chloroflexi-8 | reverse complement strand
CCAAATTCGGAAGGCGGTACGGCTTTGGTTAAAGCAGCGTTGATGATCGTGTTGAGGATACCGGCGCTCACAGCAATGGGTGCCAGAACGATGATCAGGAAGATCACGTTGGGTGCAAGTGCCCAGGCCAGCATGCTGGCTGATATGGTTGACACGGAGAAAAAGATAAGCTGGCGGTCAGCAAAGCGATCTGAGAGTTTGCCAATGACAAATCCCTGGGTAATTGCTGAAAGCACGCCCACAAAAGCGAGAATATATCCGATATTCTGAGAATTCAAATTAAAACGATACTGTCCGTATAAAGCGAAGATGCTTTGGAATAGCGCAAAGGCAAAGCCATAAATCAGGCGGGTGTGTAATAAATTACCGACAACCGGGCGGCGCAAGGCCGAACCCAAAGCTTTGATTGAAATCGCCGGTCGTTTTTGGTTAACGATCTCCTGCTTGCGTTCAGCCGTCAAGGATTCTGGCAGCCATGTCTCCAGAAAGTTTAGTTCCATCTGGACCAACGATGGTTGAACAATCGATATTTCCAAGATGTGTATTTGTACCTCCAAACGGTATGATCAATCCCCTTTCTTTAAGACGATCAGTCAAAACGGCGCAATTTTTTATAATTTGGTTTTGCAATGCTTTGAATTCATCTGTTTTTGCAATTTTGAAAGTCAAAGCTAACGCCGCTATTGCATGAACATGGGGACCACCTTGCTCACCCGGGAAAACCGCCTTATCAATTTTCTTCGCCAGCGTGGCATTGTCTGTGATCAAACAAGCACCACGAGGGCCGCATAATGTCTTATGGGTCGTAAAGGATATGACATGTGCAAAACCTACCGGGCTAGGTATAGAACTGGCAGCAACCAGACCAGCAATGTGGGAAATGTCCGCTAATAAGTAAGCTCCAACGGAATCTGCAATTTCTCTAAATTTCTTCCAATCCGGGACAAATGGGTAGGAGGAATAACCTGCAATGATCAATTTAGGCTTATGTTCCAGAGCCAATGCAGCGACCGTATCATAATTGATTTGTTGTGTTACAGGATCAACATTGTAATGCACAATTTTGTAAAGCTTTCCAGAACGATTTACGGAGGAACCATGCGTAAGATGCCCGCCATGCAATAAATTCATACCCAGAACTGTATCTCCGGGATTTATGAGATGATAGACAGCGTTATTTGCTGGAGCACCGGAAAGTGGCTGTACATTCACAAAAAGCTGATCCGGTTTTATTCCATTTGCAGCAAATAATTCCGCACAACGACGACGTGTAAGAGATTCAATAATATCTACATATTCAACCCCTTTATAATACCTGGGGTCTGAATAACGGCGATAATATGCAAGTTGTGAATCGAAATCCAGGATTTCATTCTCACTCATTGATCGTGTTCGTTCATCCGGATAACCTTCTGCATATAAATTCTGAAATACAGAACCCAGAACTTCTCTGACAGCTTTTGGAGCTGTGCTTTCGCTTGGAATCAAGATCAATTTTTTCACTTGACGTTCTGCTTCCACTTGTGTCAATTCATATACATCACGATCAATATCAATTAATTCGCCACGAAAAAGAAAGTCACTCATATTTGAATCTCCTTAGTTTGGTTTTTAAAACAGCAATCGAACCATTTCTTCTGTATATCGAAGAATTGGTTTGAAGATTTATTTTCTTTATGAGTAGATAAATCAAAAAATAATTTGACAAGACTAAGTAGTTGCCTCTTATTCTTTATTTTAAGATTGCATTGATTATTTATCAAGTCACTTATGTAACAAAAAAACGACACATTTTGTTTGTTCTTGATGATTCGCTATTGGGCTAATTGCTCACCCAACCAATCAGTAATTGTGTTTAAAAACTCTGTATTGTTTATTTCATTATGCATTTCATGAAACAAACCCGGAAATTGTTTAAATTGAACCTTTTTACTATCAGCCGCCCTAGTAAAATTTGAAGTCATCTTAGGATCAACTAAATGATCTAATTCACCTTGTAATAAAAGAAGCGGGTATTTAAATTGACTGGCATTTTCGATCATCCATGGTCCTTTAGAGATTAATTCCATTCCAAGTCGCGCTGAAATCATTGGATGGACCAAAGGATCATTTTTGTAAGCATCGATTACCCTTTGATCATGAGAAAGATTTTCAACATCCAATCCATTATTAATTGCTGTTTTTGGCGCAACCGCTGCAAGAATTTTTGCTAAACCCATTTTTAGAGGTGGTAGGGGGACTCCAGAAGCCAAACCTGGACTAGTACAAATGATGCCTTTGATTTGTGAAGATCTTGTGAGACCATAGTACAAAACAATAGCGCCCCCTAATGAGTGTCCATAAAGGAAAATTGGGATTGATGGATAATCTTTTTGAACAGTTTTAATAAGCTGATCTATGTCATCCCCAGCAACTTTATAGGATGGGATATCACCACGAGGACCAGAACTTTTACCATGCCCACGCTGATCAAAACTATAAACAGAATATTGTTGCGAATTAAAAAATTGTGCCATATGTTGATATCTTGATGAGTGTTCACCCAAACCATGTACGATGAGAATGACTGCTTTTGGACTTTCCGCTGGAATCCATTTTTGGGAGAATATCTGGTATTTATCATTGGTTTCCCAAGTAAATGATGTATGATTGTTCATTTTCCACCTGGTAGAGATGAATTTATTCAATAATAAGTTTAGTTGAATTGTAGATTGTTTGCAATTAAAAACTATAGTTAGATTTGGTTGGTTGTTGATAAATGATATTATTGATACATGAAACATGTAGAATAGTGAAAGTATGACTCAGACATCCTTAGAAAAAAAGCGATATTTCAAAAGAACCAGAATGGTTCAATTAATCCTGTTCGTCACCTGGGTGGTCATTATTACCGGATTCGCACAATTGATGGAATGGCTGATGGAACAATCTCTGTTTGAATCTACGCTTTTATTTCCAGACATGCGCTGGCTCATAAATCTTTCATATACGGTACTTATGGCATTACCTTTGTTTATGGTTAGCTTTATTTCTCAAGATGCTCAATTAAAAATTGTTTTTAGATTTTGGGCAATAATTTCGTGTTCTGGTTTTTTACTTACACCCGGCCGTTTTACATTACTTTCTCAAGCAAATCAAGTCAGTCTTTTTCAAATTTTCGGTATTTTAATTTTATTATTGCTGTTTATTTTTTTCTCAAAGCAACCTTTAAGGTTTAATAAACTTAATTTGAAAATTGAAAAACAACCAATTTGGTTTGTGATTGGTTGTATCGCAATATTTTCTTTGCCTTGGATGCTTTGGGGTGCGCTTGGATCCGTTACTGACACCTTACTGAATATGGTCTGTGCCTTTCTTTTAAGCATTTTTTTTGTTTATATTTATATTCATTTCTATCATAATAAAATGCATGAATACCCGGAAACTGAATTTCCAACTGAGTCTTTTAATGGGGGAGTAATTTTTTTAGGTCTTCTTATTCTGTCGACAACTTTTGGACAGAATGGACAACAATGGCTATTAGTTTTCACAATTCCATTTTCAGCCTGGTTGGTTGCTAATATCTTAAAATTCGATCAAGATAAGCCAAAAGTTTTATCATCCACTTTGTTATTGGGAAGTCTAATCGCTTTTCCATTATGTTGGTTTGATCCGGATGAATTGTCATTACTGATTGGTTCCGTAAGAGGAGAGACACTAACCTGGGTAAATAGGGCTATATTGTTTTCTATTTTTTCTCTACTTTTCATGACTGTAATTCATAAAAGATTCTTACTAAAAACCATCAATAATAAGATAGGGTTAGCTGGTAAGTACTTGCCATTAATTTGGATAATCACGATTGGCATATATTTCGTTTGGGGTCAACCAGGATTTTTTGGAGAATCGTATATTATTGTTTTGGATCAATTCGATGGTTATCAAGAAGAGAGTTTAGTAAATAGTGAAAATCCTCGCGAAAAAATATTCCTGGAATTGACAAGTTTTGCCAAGGAAAATCAAGCTGAGATCATAAATATTTTAAACTATTGGAATATCAAGTACAAACCCTATTACCTTGTTAATGCAGTTGAAGTGAAATCGGGTCCATTGATGCGATATTATTTATCACGACTTAAAGAGGTGGATCGTATTATTGAGAATCCAAATTTACGTCCGCTTCCACAGAATTTGCCAATTAATTCTGGAGATTTATCTAACCCTTTACCGAACCTTTGGAATCTTGAGACATTAGGTGTCTACCGGGTCTGGGAAGATTTAGGAGTAAAAGGGGCAGGGATAGTTATTGGTCAAGCGGATTCTGGAGTAGATGGTCAACATAAGGATTTGCTAGATCAATACTTGGGATATCAATCTGAAGATGATTTTCATTGGCTTGACACCTGGAATTACTCGTCATCTCCAATTGACATCAATGGACACGGAACGCACACTTTAGGCATAATTCTGGGAAAGGAAACGGGAATCGCACCTGAGGCAAATTGGATTGGTTGTGTAAATTTAGCAAGGAATTTTGGCAGTCCAGGTAAATATCTTGATTGTCTTCAATTTCTTTTTGCACCTTATCCACAGGATGGCGATCCTTTTATGGACGGAGACCCATCAAAAGGAGCTGATATAATAAATAATTCGTGGGGGTGTCCTCAAATCGAAGGTTGTGATGAGGCGTTTTTTTCTTCAGCTGTTTTAGCATTAAGAAAATCTGGAATTTTCATGTCGGTGGCGAATGGGAACGATGGATATTTTGGTTGTAACAGCACAACAAACCCGCTAGCAATTTATGATACTGTTATTTCGGTAGGAGCAATTGATAAGATGGGTGAACTAGCTGAGTTTTCCAGCCTCGGTCCTGTAGTTTCAATTACGGGTGAGGTAATAAAGCCTGATATCGTCGCACCGGGCGTAGATATTTTTTCCACACTCCCAAACAACACATATGGTTTAATGAGCGGTACTTCCTCGTCTGCTCCTCATGTTGCTGGCGTAGTGGCATTGATGTGGAGTGCAAATTCTGAATTAAAAGGAAATATCGATTTGACCGAGAAAATCCTTTTCGAGACCTCTGACCCTTACAATGGAATTATCCCAATTTGTGTTGGAAATAATATAATTCCGAACAATGCAACTGGAAATGGAATTGTTAACGCTCTTAAAGCAGTTGAAGCTTCAATCAATTTGAAGTAATTTGATCTTGTAACTTAATTATTAAGTTGGGGTTTTACTAGTTAATCCCGCATAAAGGTATTTTTGTGAGTAATATCATTGAAGATGAGGAATTAATCAAAGACGCTTCAGGCGGGGACAATGATGCTTTTGGATTATTATATGAGCGTTATGTTCATAAAATTTATAACTATATTTATTACCGAACTGGAAATGTGAATGAAGCCGAAGACCTGACCTCCAGGGTTTTTCATCGATCTTACAATCACATTCAAAATTATGACCAGCGCGGTGTGCCATTTTCAGCCTGGTTATACCGGATTGCACACAATTTGGTAGCAAATTGGTATCGGGACAGAAGTCGAAAAAAGGAGGTCGTGTTAGAAGATCATATTCCTTCAAAATTTCACTTTGACTTTCCTGAAAATGCTTTAGAAACAAATCAGGAAAATGAAAAATTATTAACCGCCATACGAAAATTGCCTTCTGAACGTCAACAATTAATAATTCTAAAATTTGTCGAGGGATTAAGTAATGCAGAAATCGGGGTCATTATGAGGAGATCTGAAGGGGCAATAAAAAGCCTTTATCATCGAACTCTGGAGTCCGTTCGAAAAGAAGTGGAAAAATTAGAAGCGAATCAGGAAAGCGAATAGAATTAAAAAGTACAAAGTAGGTAAAAAACTATGGAAAAACTTGATAATTTTGAAACATATTTAGGAAATAGATTGAAACCCATCCAACCAGATCTGGGATTTGTAAATCGTTTACAGACTAATCTAACGCAAAAAAAGCATATCCAAATTGAAAATAATCAATTTGAAATTGCATTAATTACAACATTCACTGGATTATTATTTGGTGCTTTTGTGATTTGGTTATTGCGTCGAATTTCGTGATTTACTGCGTAATATATTTGTATTCGAGTAATTTTGATTTTAGTTTATCATTTGAAGGTTCCACAATGATCGTTCCATCGGGGAAAATTATCGTCGGTACGCTTCGAAATCCATGATTAATTTGTTTAACGATTACTTCACCCTCTGGATTTCGATCAATATTAACATATTCATATTCAATCTGATATTCATCAAGGATTTTCAATGCCCTTCTTGTGTCCCCGCACCATGCTGTCCCATAAACGATCATCTTTTCATTCATTGAGTTTATAGTCTCCCTCAAACAGATTGGTAATGATAAATTCAGAACTTTTCAAAAGGTCGATATTTTCAGGTAAATTAAATTCTTTATCTACTTTAAGGAGCAAATTACGAATGTGTATGGAAATAGGATCATTTTGATCAAACTTTTCTTGAATAAGTTTCAAAGCCTGAAAAGGGTCAATAGAAAAAGATATTTCAGTATAATTCGTTCGTAACCAAAACCTGGCAGCTTTACCAGCAGCTTTTCGAGCGCACACACGCGATTTCCCAAATTCCCCTTTTGCATTAAAAAAATATGCCAGAGCCAAGTCTTTTTCGATATCTTCTTTTGGAAAATTTTGATGCATATTATGATTATATTCGAAATTAAGCTAAGTAATTTTTATCCCGGCAGAAAAATTAGATAAGTTGACCGTATGAATTCGTAAGACAAAACAGGTAAAAAAAAACGAGATTGACTCCCAAGTCAATCTCGTTTTGTTCACACAAATATTTAATTATGCCCAGCCTTGTTTCTTAACAAAGTCAGTTATCACTGGAATATTTACGTATTCACCTTTATAAGCTTTATATGCCCAATAGAGCATGACCAACCAAAGAATTCCTCCACAACCAAATGTTACAGCTGCGAGAATCGGGACGACGATGATCATAACAATACCAATTGCTAATGCTTGAGCATTATGCGCCTTAATAAAGGGACGGTTTTTCTTGTCTTCCATCAATAATAATATTACTGGAACAATGGGTGAAAATACATAGGCTAATGCAGCCATCAACTTATCATCACTTGAAACTTCACCAGGATTATAATCAGACATATTTTTCTCCTTTACAATTCTAAGTATTTCTTTATTGTAGTCACAAATAAAAAATAATCAACATTGTTTGTGTTAAAATCTAGATATGAAAAATCGAATTATCTTTATGGGGTCGCCGGAATTTTCTGTCCCTTCGCTCGAGCAAATGGTCAATCATCAAAATGTGATTGGTGTTGTTACTCAACCGGATCGTCCGTCTGGACGGGGAAGATTATTAGCCTCGCCACCTGTAAAGGATTTGGCATTGTCTTATGGAATCCCTGTCATTCAACCTGAAAAACTAAAAGATCAAGGCGTCTTTGAGACATTGGTGTCATGGGATCCTGATTTTATTGTCGTGGTTGCATTTGGACAAATACTTCGTCAAAATGTTCTTGATTTGCCACGTTTTGGTTGTATCAATGTGCATGGTTCAATCCTACCCAGATGGCGAGGAGCAGCTCCTATCCAAGCAAGTATTCTTCACGGAGACAAGGAAACTGGAATTACGATTATGAAAATGGATAAAGGTATCGACACAGGTGATATCTTAGCAGTAAAAACCATTCCAATTGAAATTAATGACAACACGTATTCTCTATCAAAAAAATTGTCTGTTTTAGGTGCAGATTTATTGAATGAATCCATTAATAAATTATTGTTGGGTGAAATCGAATTAAATAAACAAGACGATTCAAATGCAACTTATGCACAGATGATAAAAAAGGAAGATGGGTTTCTTAATCCAGATAAAAGTGCAGATGAGCTAGAACGCCAAATCAGGGCTTTTTTCCCATGGCCTGGCGCGTTTATTGATATTGACGGTGAAAAAATGAAAGTTTTGGAAGCATCCGTCATGAGACAAATAGACATTAATCCAGGTGAAAGAAAGATTTTGGATGGTTTTCCAGTATTAGGTACAAGGAATGGTGGTCTAAAAATCTTAAAAATACAACCTGCTGGCCGAAAAGCGATATCTGGCAAAGATTTCTTGTTGGGATATAAAAATTGGAAATCGATTTGAACTTGATTATTTTGATTAATAATGGTTGACATTGTATGAAGCTATTAATATTTGGTGCGGGTGCAATTGGAACATATATCGGCGGTAGCCTGGCTGCTAATGGGAATTTGGTGTTTTATTTTGATCGAAAAGAAATGGTTTCCAGGATTAGACAAACCGGTATTAAGATTCACAAAGCAGATAACACGACCATATCTTTAGATAAACCCAATATAAGTTCTGATTTAGCAGATTTACTAAAAGCAGAAAATTTTGATTGTGCTATTTTTGCTGTAAAGTCATTTGATACAGAAAGCTTAATTCATCAAGTAATTGAGTATCAAAGCCAAATTCCACCCATTGTTTGTTTACAAAATGGTGTTGAAAATGAAATTACCCTCAAAAAACTGTTACCTTCTGTGGAAATCATTGCCGGAAGCGTTACGACGGCTATTGGGAAAACTTCAGACAATGAAATTGTTGTAGAAAAATTGCGGGGTATTGGAATTGAGAATAAAGGCTCCCTTTCTAAGCGATTTGTTAATGAAATGAACCGTTCTGGTTTGAAAGCAAAATTGTTCAACAACGCGAATGATATGAAATGGTCCAAAATGGTCACTAATCTGACATCGAATGCAATGTCTGCGATCTTGGGAATGACACCTGCTGAAATATTGGATAACAATCAACTTTATAGCCTTGAGATTGAGCAATTAAGAGAAGCCTTGCGTGTAATGCAAGCTTTTCATTTCAATATTGTGGATTTGCCAGGCACACCAGTTCGCTTATTTTGCTGGGTAGTAAAATATTTGCCACCTTCAATTAGCAAGAAAATTCTAGTGCCATTTATTGCGAAAGGTCGCGGGGCAAAAATGCCATCTTTTTACATCGATCTGGAAAGCGGAAGAGGTAAATCTGAGGTTGAGTTTCTCAATGGTGCGGTCGTACGGTTTGGAGAAAAAAGTAAAGTAAGCACACCGGTTAATTTGTTTTTAACGGATACATTAATTGCATTAACTGAGGGTAGAATTGAAAGATCTGAATACCTTCACCAACCTGAAAAAGTAATTGATCATTTCGTTAATTATGGATTGATTAAAAAATGATTCCTTCATGGGTAAAAGATGCCATTTTCTATCAAATTTTTCCAGATAGGTTCTTTAATGGAAACATCGAAAATGATCCTGAAAATGTAAAAAAATGGGAAGCAAATCCGACAATTTCGGGGTTCCAAGGGGGAGATCTTGAAGGAATTATTAAGAAATTTGATTACCTTTTAGAATTAGGAATCAACGCCATTTACCTAAATCCAATATTCCGATCAACTTCAACACATCGATATGATACCGTCGATTATTTCCAAATTGATCCAAAGTTAGGAGATCTTGAAACATTTCATCGATTAATAGACACAGCACATCGATCTGGTGTAAAAATAATCCTTGATGGAGTTTTTAATCACACTGCAAGAGGTTTTTTTGCATTCAATGACATTCTCGAAAACGGTGAAGAATCACCTTATAAAAACTGGTACCATATCTACCATTTTCCAGTAGACGCGTATAGTCCGGGAAAAGCGAAAGATTATTCTGCTTGGTGGGATTTTAAAAGCCTCCCAAAATTAAATGTGGAACATAAACCAGTTCGGGATTATTTGTTATCAGTTAGCAAATACTGGATTGAACAGGGCGCTGACGGTTGGCGTTTGGATGTTCCAAATGAAATAAATGATGACAGTTTTTGGGAACAATTTAGAAATGAAGTTAAATCCATTAATTCAGAAGCATATTTATGTGGAGAGATATGGGAAGCTTCCTCAAAATGGGTTGATAATAAACATTTCGACGGGTTGATGAATTATCCTCTTAGAGATGCTATCCTAAAATTTCTCGGGGGAAAAACTAACTCTGATATCCTGAATAAAATGATTTTAGAATTAGAAGCAATTTATTCATTTGATCAGATGTCAGGTATGTACAATCTTCTTGGTTCTCACGATACTGAGAGGATCCTGACAATTTTTAATGGAAATACCAATCTTGTAAAATTAGCTCTATTAATTTTATTGACTTTTCCTGGTGCTCCTTCCCTTTATTATGGTGATGAAATTGGTGTTTTAGGGGGAAAAGATCCTGATTGTCGCAAGACTTTTCCTTGGGTCAAAAATCAACAAAATCTTGATTTATTTGAGTGGACAAAAAAGTTAATTCAATTTAGAAAAATATTTAATCCTTTACGCAATGGTAAATTGATGAAATTACAACCCAAAGGAAATAAAGATTTATTCGCTTATGCTCGAATGGATGAACAAAAGATCTTTGTGATTATTATCAATCGGTCTAAACAATATCAGATTATTAATCTGGATTTATCTTTAATTGATTTTCATTCTGCGATGATCCTTAATAATCTTTTGGGTGAAGAAAAGTTTGAGTTAGATAAGAATAGAAAATTAACAAATATATCAATACCACCAGAATCTGGCTTCTTGTTACATTAGCTTATTTTCTTAGTTGTCTTACCACCCAATTTCTTCTGCTGCGATAAATAAATCAGTAACTGAAATAATGCCTAGAAGATTATTGCTGCTATCGACAACAGGCATGTGGTGGATATTATATTTTTGCATCTCGATTGAGCATTCTTTTAAATCCCAATCCGGATTGGCAGTGATGATACTTTGGGACATTATTTCACCAACACTGGTTTCAGCAGGATTTTTATCAGTTGCAAATATTTTATCGCGAATATCTGTACTAGTGATAATTCCATATTCATTAGGGAATTGGTCGATCTGAATAACCAAACTGTGGATATTTCTTTTCCGCATTAATTTTAATGCGTATAAAACGCTGCTGTCTTTATCTATAACAATAACCGGGGAACTCATCCACTCGCGAACTTTATGGATCATTTTTCCTCCATTATCAAAAATACAATAATTAATTTGATCCTATTTTGTTTTATTGTTTACATTAGTTTTAAAATTGGACTTGTCAGCGAATTATTGATTCTGGTTCTTTTCTCCTTCGTCATTTAATTCAGTTAAGAAATCATCCACTTTATAGTTGGACGATTCAATAGCCTTACGAATTTTTTGAATGTATAGATTGAGTTTGATGGTTTCTTCAAAGAGTTTAGATGCGGAAAATTTAGGATCCATGCCAATTTCAATGATCCTGACCATGAAAAGCCAAACGGCAAGTGATTCAAATCTCTCTTTATTGAACCATAAAACACCTTGGAATCGGTTAATTTGAAGATATTGTTGAATTTCTGGGTTGCTTATTAATTTTTTCAACCAGACCTGGAAACCGATATTTTTTAAGTCAGCAAACCAACCTGTCAATCCAATTAATGTGAATATAGTCCGCGAAAATATAACTTGGTCCTGGTTATCGAGTTGATACTGTAAGCCTAAATTGTGCAAGATCTTTCCAACACGCCATTCGCTGAACCAGCTTTGAGATTGAAAATTAACAGAATTTGGTGAAGCAAACGCACCTAAATGATGAAGGAACATATAACTTAAAGTGATGACCCAAAAATTAGGTGTATTCTCAATACTTTTCTGGAAATAATCAAGCGCATTTTGATATTGTTTACTGTTAGGATTAGGGAATTGGGTTTCTAAAACCGGGAGTGTAAGTGTAAATTCTAACATTTTATGAATCTGACCAATTACTTGTTCTCGATAGGCGTTATTTCCAGTTAATGTAGCTATGCCATTTGCAAGATTGTCCAATTTCTGGATCGCTTCAGTTGAAATTTCAGGAACAACCCGATTTTTAATTGAGTCCAACCGATTTTCAATTAGGAAATCGAAATACCCACGATTTAAAATTTCTTTTAATGGTTGCTGAACAGGTTGTAAAAGTAATTCTTTAAGAGCTTCTTCGATATCGGGAACACCATTGCCATTAAGATAAGCATGGAGTTGTCTATAGGATCCCCATTGGTCATCTTTAATTCCCTTAAAATCCACGAGTACATGCATTTCATAGGCATGTAAATAAAAGAACAACCCGCTTGATTTTATTTCATTAATTGACCGAATAAATTCCAAATTGCTCGAAATATCTTTGTAAATTACAAAATCGGCGGATTTATCAAGTCGCAAAGCCTCAAATATTGAAATATTTTTTGAAGAATCAATATTATTTTCCATCTCCCAATCAGAATTATTTATCCATCCTTTTGTTTCTGCATATTTGTTATGGAAGACAACAAGTGATGCCTGAGAATCTGAATAATTTGAGTATGCAAACACATCTTCGACTACACCGGAATCGGGGTTAACAAAATCAAAAAAATGAAAATTTTCAACTTCTGAAAATATTTTCCTTTTATGTAATATCGGAAATACTTGGCTTTCATGACGCTTAATCAGATTTTCGTCATTTTGCTCATCCCAATAAGCTTTTTTGAATTCCATTCCATATTTTTCTGCAAATCCTTCAATCTGTCCATGTCCAAACATGGGTAATCCAGGTAGGGTTGCCATAATCGTACAAATTCCAAAGTATTTATCCCCTTTTCCAAATTGCTCAACAGCAGTTTTTTCATCTGGATTATTCATGAAGTTCACAAACCGCTTCAAGATTTGTGGATCGAATTCGAGCGTATTTTTTATCAATTTTCGATAATTTGCATTATCTTCATTTCTTAACATGTGCATAAATGCAGAATTGTAGACTCTATGCATTCCTAAAGTTCTTACAAAGTACGATTCCATTAACCAAAATGCTTCAGCTAGCAACAAAGTATCTGGCGCATCAACAGATAGACGGTCGACAACCTCTCTCCAAAATTCATTCGGCATGATTTGATCAAACTGGTCTTTGGTTAACCCAAATTCTGATCTTGCTGGTATTGCTCCACCTGAGCCTGGTTCTGGATACCAAAGCCTTTGATAATGTTTCTTTGCCAGAGTCATTGCAGCATCAAACCGGATTATAGGAAACCTTCGGGCAACAGACAAAATCGTTTGATAGACTGCTTCCCGGACCTCTGCAATTAAATAATTTAATTGGGCAGTATCATTCCATGGCATTGTTGTGCCATCATTGCCATGAAAAATGAACTTTGTTCTTCCGGATGAGAAATTGTGGTATTTAAATACGACTGCAGCATCAGTTCGATCAAAATAATGATCTTCAATTTTTATTTCAACCTGTGGATTAAGTGATAAATTTGGTCCATTGAATGAATAAGAGGGATATGGACTGTAATCCAAATTAACAAACCAATCTGGGTGATCATAAACCCACTGAGAATCGATTCCCATGTGATTTGGTACCATATCAGAAGCAAGACGAATTCCCCTTTGCCAGGCACGTTCCTGTAATCCTCTATATGCTTCCTCACCACCCAATTCATAAGCGATCTCATAGCTAGATAATGAATAGGCAGACGCGAGTGCTTCCGGATTGCCACACAATTTCTTAATTAATTCAGATGCTTTGCTTCGTTCCCACAAACCAATTAACCAAAGACCTGTAAAACCTCGTGATTGTAAAATATTTAGTTCTTCATCAGGAATTAAATCTAGTCTGTTGATCGATCGTTGGTATTTGCGGCTGAGTTGATCCAACCAAACAAACGCGTTTTTTGCGATTAATACCAGACTTGGCATCCAATCTTTGTCCGGGCTAAACTTTTCTTTATCTTGGTCCCATGATTGATCATAACTGGGGATTAAAGCAGGTCCCGGTCCCAAAAATATCGGTTTTGCTTCTTCATTCAGAAAATCCAATCCACCAAGCAATTTGTAAATTAGATCACCGAGCAACGAAGCCCATCTGGATTTAATATATTCCAATTGGGCAAGTATCGAATTTGGAAAAGCCCTGGAAGGTGCAAGGAGCAAATCGATAATATTTTCAGGACCGGTACCAATTGCAGGTTGTGAATCAAAATACTTATGTAAATGATCAATGAATTTCGCATAGGCACTATTGCGGACTAATATTGTGTCTGGAAATAATTCGACATAATTTTCCAAAGCCGGATTTTGATTTTCTACATATAGCAAAACCACTTCTTCCAATACATTTGCATATTGATCATTATTTTTTAAATCTACTAAATAGTCCCGAAGACTTAATTCTTTTTTGTATACTGGCATCGGGGGATATTCAGCAAGAAATAGTTCGATGACACGATCCACTTCTTCAAGAGATAAAGATTTACGTAAATAATCCAAAGCTTGTGTAAGTATGTTGGTTGAAAACTGAGCGCGATATCGCTTTAAAATATGGTGGAAGAATTCATCCATTAATCCAATTGCGTATATCTCACTTGCTTTTGCAGCTTTTTCCGGAAAATTGAGTAAATCCCTCGCCTCATTAATTTTTAAGGATAATAATCTGGCCGCATGAAAATTTCCGATAATTGCATTTCCATTGGTAAGAAATATGCTTTCGTCAAATTTGTATTTTTCTCTCGAAAGTCTGGATATGTGAAACTCATAAATAAAGTCAGACATTATTACCATCCTTATTCCGGTTTTGATTAAATTATAACGATTAACCTAATTAAGATAAGGATAATAGGTATTTCAATAAAAAGTCTACTTAAAAATTCAAACTTAAGATTAAATAATCAATCAGCTGTTGTTTTCCATTATCGAAATAAAATGAATTACTGGATACCGTTTTACAAAATGTATTCAAAGAAAATTTAAAAAAAAAGAGACCATTTCTCAAAAGAATTGGTCTCTTTTTTTGTATTAATTTACCCTTTCCAGGATGTGTGTCACAATGTTGGAACCACTTCCCCCAATATTTTGTGCCATCCCAATTTTTGCGCCTTCAACCTGGGAACCTTCTGCCGTGTGACGAAGTTGTTGAACTACTTCTACGAGTTGATACATACCTGTTGCACCCACAGGATGGCCTCTAGCTTTAAGCCCACCTCTGGTTGCGATCGGTATTTTCCCATCTGGTCGGATCTCACCATTAAGTCCAAGTGTTGGTCCTTTTCCTCGCTCAATAAAGCCTGAAGCTTCTAGTGACAAAGCCGCCATAATTGAAAATGCATCATGAAGCTCAAATAGGTCAATGTCCTTCGGAGAAATCCCTGCTTGAGCGTATGCTTTTTTACTGGAAATTTCTGCTGCTTTTAGCCAAAGTGGATCTTTGCGATCATGTATTGCAATTGAATCCGTAGCAGAAGCAGAGCCAATGATCTTGATAATTGGGTGAGACTTGGTAAAACTTAATTTTTCCAATGGAACCACTACGATTGCAGCTGAACCATCACCAACCGCAGAAGCATCCATTAGGTTAATTGGGTCGGAAACCATACCAGCTTCTAAATATTGTTTTTCTGTAATCGGTTTTCGGAAGCGAGCAAAGGGATTATGAACTGCATTTGCATGCGCATTCATAGAAAATGGAGCAAAATCACTTTTTTGCCAGCCATATTCAAACATATATCGTCGCATAATTAATGCGTTAAGAGCAACAAAAGAAACCCCTTGTGAGACTTCCCAGTCAGAATCCGCAGCAGTTGCCAATTCTGCTGTAATCTCTGATCCCGGGGAATCTGTCATTTTTTCAACACCAACAGCTACTGCAGAATCAATTGATCCTGAAGCAACTGCCATTAATGCGGTTCGAAATGCTGAAGACCCAGAGCTGCATGCTGATTCTAATTTAAAAGATTCAGCATATCGAAGTCCTACCCAATCGGCTATATAAGCTCCCAATTGTTGCTGGTGATTTGCCGAACCTGACATCATGTTTCCAACGTACAAAGCATCAACCTGATTAAGTCCTGCGTCCTGTATCGCAGATAATGCAGCTATGCCGGCCAATTCTCGTAGAGATTTATCCCAATGTTCATCAACTTTTGTCTGGCCGATTCCAATTACAGCAACTTCTCTCATATAATTGTCCTTTCCATTTCCGGGCATGGTCAAATTATACATTTACAATCTATCAAGAACTATCAAGTTTGGAATTATTGATGTTTTACCCTCTCAGGTATAATTTGTTTGTTGAAGGACAATCATGCATCTAGATAAATCATTCCAATTTAAGGCTTTACACATCAGTTCATTTTTATTTATTTTGATGTTGAGCGCTTGTCAGTTTGATTCAATAAAGGCTACAACAAGCATTCAAAATACTATTATTTCTCCAAAATATTTTGAGACAAAAACAGAAACACCACTGCCTCAACCAACTTTAATTAAAAAGCCTGGAGATAATGTAATCTGGAAAAAGTGGTGGGCATCAAAAACCATTTCTCAAAATGACCTAGAAATATTAGCGACTTTAAATGAGGTTGAATTTGAAGAAAAAAAGGATATTTCTTTTTTGTGGATCGAACCGTTTTCACCAGGTTTAGAAAATTCAATCATCATTTATCAAAAATTATTTGTTATTTGTGCACCTTATCCAGAATTAATCACAAATATCTCCAGAAAAGATTTCGAAAGAATTCTTACAGATAAAGATTATTTACCAAACCAATTTATCTGGATCAAATCCGAGGATCTGCAATATATCAAACAAATTTACAAAAATATTATTCTCGATCGGTTTATTATTTCGGAAATGATGCCAAATGAATGTAATCAAATAATGTGTTGGCGGATCAATTCATTTGAAGAATCTGAACCGTATTGGAGTATTTTAAGTATTGATGGGAATGATCCATTGCATGAAGATTTTGATATTGGGTCATATCCACTGCTCTTCCAATTGGTAG
>PHBS01000086.1 GCA_002841995.1 Chloroflexi bacterium HGW-Chloroflexi-8 | reverse complement strand
TCGCAGGATCCTCCGCAGAACAATATCCACTCCCCAATGGCTTGACCCACAAACTAAAACTCATAGTATCTTTCCATGAAGTTCCACCCATTACTGTATCTGTTTCTGCAATCAAAACATAATCATTATTGCCATCAAATAAAAGTGAATATCCTGGTTCAGCTGAAACATGAGCAGGTAGAACAGCCAATGAAATCAAAAATAAAATCAAAAATAAATGTTTAGAGAACCGAAAAGAATGAACTATCGATCTGTTTCGAAGCAAAACCTCACACCTCCCGGGTGGCACGTCGAGCAGTTTCGAAACAACCTTCAAATCAAAAATAATGATTGCTAAAAAAAATATAAGAAAGTTGTCTCTGATATATTTTCTTATCCCTATTATACAAATTTGTGACAACTTTGATAGTAAATATTTTCTTATCATTATCTAATTTTCAGGAGCAATAAATTATATTTATACTTCGGAACATCATCGAAATCTTCGTTCCATGTAAATGAATCATCTTTTTCTACAATTTAAACCAACAATTTGATGGAAGAGTAAATTGAACTCTGATTGTGAAATAAAAAAAAGAGATCAACCCTGAAAGTGGTTGATCTCTCTCAGCTTTATCCTTCAACACCATTGGCAAAAACGAGTTATGGCTTAATTAATTATTGTCAGGCTTATTGTGGCAGGTCTACTTGTCAAGTTTCCGTCCGTAGCTGTAATTCTAAAATAATCAGTTCCTGTGTAATTCGGGTTGGGTGTGTATCGCACAATTTTAGTCAGCGGGTCAATCACTCCCAAAGTTCCATTTATTGGAGACGAAAAAATTGTTAAGGTCACGAGATCGCCGTCAACATCCGTACCTGTTAATTGAATATCCACAAAGACATTTTTAGGCGTCTGTACAGTTTGTGATAAAGCTCGAGGAGCATCATTGACTGCCGTAACAACGATGTTCACTGTGGCTGGCTGACTCCATTGGACCCCATCCCAGACTCTGAATATGAAATAATCCGTACCAAAGAAATTATCATAAGGATCATAAGTCATGTTTGGAGGTGTACCAAAGAAGCTTGCATGCGATGTTGGCGTTAAGAAAGAGAAAGTCAATGGTGATCCTTCCGGATCAGATCCGGTTAAGGTAATTGGAATTGTTGTATCCTCCGCCATGGTAATATCCTGTGAATTTGCAACGGGTGGCAAGTTCGTGGATGTAATTGTGACATTTACGGTTGCTACGACACTATCAACTGATCCATCATTTGTTTTGTAAGTGAAGGAGTCGGACCCACTATAATTGGACAAAGGTGTATACGTTAGATTGGGTATATTACCTGTGAGACTTCCATGTTGTGGATTTGTAATTACAACAAATGTTAAAGGATTGTTTTCAACATCCGAACCTGATAAAACAAATGCTGTAGATTGATTTACAGAAGTGTTTACCTGTAGATTATTGGCTACTGGTGCATCATTTACAGAATTCACCGTAATTATAACTGTGGCAATATTGCTGTCCGCCACGTCATCTCGCACTTTGAAAGTAAAACTGTCCGAACCAAAATAATTGGAGTTCGGATGATAAGTAATCGATGGAGCGGTCCCAATTAAAGTTCCGTGGGACGGCTGAGTCAAAATTGTATACGTGATGGGTTGTGATTCGGGATCACTTCCAGTCAAAGTAATTGGAATGTCAATATCCTCATTCGTACTTACAGTTTGATTATTCGCGATTGGAGTTTGATTTAAGGCTGTGATATTGATTGTGACTGTGGCTGCCAGGCTAGTTGCAAGTGTATCATTGGACGTGTAGGTAAAACTATCACTACCACTGTACCCACCATTGGGAGTATAAACCAAATTTGGTGAGGAACCACTTAAAATGCCATTTGACGGGTTAGCCACTACTGTAAAGGTTAATGGCGAATTTTCAACATCTGATCCCGTTAATGTAATCGGTATTGCAACACCCATTTGTGTTGTAAATTCTTTTGTGTCAGCTGAAGGAACATCGTTAACCGGTTGAATTGTCAATGTAATCGTTGCGATATTACTATCTATATGAGTGTCGTTGGCTTTAAAACTGAAACTATCTGATCCATAATAATTTGGGTTCGGAGTATAGGCAAAATTAGGTAGTGTTCCAGTTAGAATCCCATGTGTTGGTTGTGCGGTAATGCTATAAGTGAGGGGATCGCCATCCAAATCACTGGCTAGTAGTGTTCCATTGATGGATGAGTCTTCATTTAACTCCAGGTTTTGATTATTTGCTATAGGTGCATCATTCGAAGAACTGACTGTAATCCTAATCGTTGCAGGAGATGAAGCAATCCCATTAATCCAAGCTTGATATGTAAAGCTTTCCACACCAAGGAAATTTTGAGCTGGGGTGTAGGTCAAATTTGAATCAACGATATTAATACTTCCATTTAAAGGATTGGTTGCTGTGTAAGTCAAAATCGAACCCGGTTCTCCCTGACCGAGCAATGTAATTTCAACGGGAGTATCTTCAATGGTTGATAATGACAGTTCTCTTGCAATAGGTTTGACAAAAGCAGTGGAGGTTATCCATAATGGAAAGGTACCATCCGTAACATTCGGAATGCCATCTTTAAATTGACCATTGAATGAATTTATTGAATCATCGGTTAAGACCAACCCCGAGCCATCAGACATCTTATAATAAGCTCTTAATCCGGCTTCACTTCCATTTAATTCCGTAAATAACGTTGCCTGTATATCACTCTGCGTTAATTCGCTGTTATAAATTCTGACCTCATCAATTTCCCCATGAAATGACCAGTTTCGAGTTGCATTATTTATTGCAGCACCAATCTGTAATTTTGGAAAAGCACCCGTAGAGGGTTGACTTGTTGTTCCACTGGGTACGGAACCAACCAACTCACCATTTTTATAGGCTTTTAATGTTCCATTTGCGTGCACCCAGCCAATATGAACCCATTCCCCTTCCGTATAAGAAATTCCAATCTTGTCATAGTTACCATCATAATTCCAAACCCATAAGCGATTTAAACCTGAAACTGTTCCGTGTGATAAACCCCACCATCTGGGTCTATCGCCAATAATTGAATCACATTGAGCAACATCAGCCACAGTGCAAAAACCCATTCCAATTGGTTTGACCCATAAACTAAAACTCATGGTATCCATCCATGAAGTACCACCCATTACAGCTCTGGTTTCGCCCACGTAAACATAATCCGTGTTTCCATCAAAATAAAGTGAATTCCCTGCATTCGCCGACACATTAGCCTTAGGAAAAAATAGTGAAATCAAAAGTAACAAGAATAAATACTGCTTGAGAGTCCGAATAAGGTTAGTTAAAGGTGGGTTTCGAAACATAATTCCATATCTCCTAGGTGGTCAAAAAATTTTACTAGTAAAAACTTCTAATTAATATATTTGAATGCAAAAATATTACTTCTTATAATCATCTCATTTTCTATTATAATTATTTGTGATAATTTTTATAGTTTATATCCAAATTGTACAATCTAGATATTCGATTTACAATATCGAAATCTACAACCTTACTTGTCAAAAAGATTCCCTTTTTTGAAAAAAACTAAATTCAATTGGGTTTGTTATTAAGAACTATTTTTTTAAACATTAATTCGTAAACCGAATACTTTTTCAATCATTACCAGTTTTTAGCCTGTTTCACAAATGATCAATTATTAAAATCGATTCAAGTAAGAAATCAAGTTTAGTAGAATAAGTTACAAAAATAGTAAAACATTAAACAAAAACCCCACCTTTCGGTGGGGTTTGCGATTCGTAATTTACTAAATTAGAGAATTACGACTTCAGCGGCTTGCAGACCCTTTTGGCCTTGTTCGATAACGAATTCAACTTTTTGACCTTCTTCCAAAGTGCGGAAACCCGCTCCCTGGATTGCTGAAAAATGTACGAAAACATCCGCACCATCTTCACGAGCCAAAAAACCATAGCCCTTAGAGCCATTAAACCACTTTACTGTACCAATTACACGTTCTGACATTTTATTTAACTTCCTTTAAATTGATTAAAAATTTGATTTTTGTGAAACAATGCTAATAAATTAGCGTTGTGAACCACCATCACGAGGACCACGGCTGCGGTTTCCACCGCGTTCGCCACCACGATCACTACGGCGTGCATCATAGCGACCACTGCCGCTGCCACTGCCACTATCACTTCGGCGAGGACCGCCAAAACCACCACGATTTTCTTCCCGGGGACGAGCAATCGAAACACGTAAATCGCGATTATCCAATTGTTGACCATTTACCAGACGAATTGCATCTTCTGCCTCTGCATCGGTGCTCATTTGCACAAATGCGAACCCTTTCGAACGACCTGTTTCGCGATCTTTGATCACCTCAACAGACGCTACCGTACCCGCTTTGGCGAACAGAGTTTTGAGATCATCTTCTGTCGTCGCGTATGATAAATTACCTACATACAATTTGTTGCCCATTCTTCTTCAATCCTGACTTTCCGAGTGTCCCCCGGATAAATTAAATTTGCCGCTGACAATAAGGTCAGGCGGCAATTGCACACTAGCCCTAATTACAGGCTAGTAGAGTATATCACAAAATCTCTTAAAAATGTCAATAGCTTTAATAAACTCTTTTCTTACCGGTTTAGTCAATCTACAAGAAAATTGAGTTTCAATTTTGTCTTCTTTTACTACAATCTGGAAATCGATCTACCACGATTCAGGATTTACTCCTGAATTTCGGTTTGAATCCGTTTTTGTACATTTACAAGGCGATTATATAATCCACCCCTGGCGATGAGTTCCTGATGTTTCCCAATTTCTGCAATTTGCTTGCCTTCTAACACCACAATCTGATCGGCATTGAAGATAGTGGATAAACGGTGGGCAATTAATATCGTCGTCCGACCGACCATTAATCGCTCCAGTGCCTCCTGGATTAATATCTCGGTTTCTGTGTCTACAGATGATGTTGCCTCATCCAAAATTAAAATAGGGGCATCGCGCAATAATGCTCTGGCAATGGAAATTCTCTGTTTTTGTCCGCCAGAAAGTTTTACACCTCTTTCACCAATCAATGTATCGTATCCTTCAGATAATTGAGTAATGAATTCATGTGCATTTGCTGCCTGGCTGGCAGCAATAATTTCTTCTTCGGATGCCCCAGGTTTCCCAAAAAGGATATTCTCGCGTACTGATCCATAAAACAGAAATACATCCTGTAATACAATACTGATTTGTTTTCGAAGACTTTCCAATTCTATATTTCGAATATCAACACCATCCAGTAGGATTGCCCCAGAGCTTACATCGTAAAATCTTGGAATCAAACTAACCAATGTGGTTTTTCCAACCCCAGTTGGGCCAACTAATGCAGTAACGCTACGTGCAGGAATATCCAAATCAATATTCTCTAAAACAAGATCGCCAGGGGAGTAATAAAAACTAACGTCCATAAAGGTTATGTTTCCACTGCTTTTCGTTTGAAGCGTAACAGCACTCTCAAGGTTTATTGGTTCAGGCTGTTCCGATAATAAGTCACTGACCCGATCTGCTCCTGCAAGTGCATTTTGTACAGCTTCCCAGGCGTTACTTAAATTACGAACCGGTTGGTAAAATAAATCCAGATATAAAAAGAAGGCGACCAAGTCTGCCACCGGTAAACCACCCTGTACTACTAACCGTCCGCCAAAATAAATAACCACTAATATGCCCAAAGATGATGTAAACTCCACAAATGGCGAGAAGGTCGCCATTAATCTTAAGGCACTTAAATTTGATTTTCGATAAAGTTCTACTTTTTCTCCAACCTTAAGATAAGAAGCCTTTTCTTGGGTAAATGCTTTGATTTCTCTTATCCCAGATATGCTGTCATTGAGAACCGCATTTAATTCTCCCAATTCTTTTTGGCGATTTACAAAGGCAGGGCGAACCTTCTTTGCATAGATTCGCAAAGAAAAAATCACAAATGGAATGGGCAACATCGAAAACAAGGTCAGTTTCCAGTTGAGACTAAAAAGTACAATCGCCACCCCCACAAAAGTAAGCACATTGACAACTACATCCGGCACAGCATGTGATATTAACTGTTCAAACAAATCCGTGTCATTTACAACCCGTGACATCATTTGACCGGTTTGCTTGTCTTCATAAAATCGCAAATTCAATCGTTGCAGGTGGTCATAAACTTTCTTCCGCAAATCTGCAACAACACCCCAACCAGCAATATGCGCCATATAGGAACGAAAAAATTGCAACCCCGCTCGCATGACATACAGAATTAGAACGAATATCGCTAACCGTGATATTGTGTTCAAAGATTCCAGGGACAATTTATCTGTAGTGACTGTATTAATTAACGTGCGAATTATCCAGGGGACTACTAACTGAACAGCCACCAGAAATAGCATGCTGAAGATGGTTATGATGAGTGGTCCAACATATTTCTTTGACGCTTTAAGGACAAAATTGAGTGACTTCATTGAAAAAATTCCTTTTTCTTTTCGGCATAATCAGAAAGATTATACTACCTACCAAATCCTGAAAGGATCTACTTACTTTCTTCTTTCTCGTTAGACAAGAGAACAGTCTCAACCTGGAAAATCCATTGCCTATCAAATTAGAAATTCTGGTATGATGGAAAAGTTAATTCATAATTTGAAATGGAACGGCAATCATGAAAAAAGGTATCATTTCAGTGCTCATCGCTTACGCAATGTGGGGATTTTTTCCAATTTATTTTAAATTCCTTCATGCAGTTCCAGCCACACAAATCATGGCGCACCGGGTTAGCTGGTCTTTCGTCTTCCTTTCATTGATGATTATATTTACCGGCAAAATAAAAGATTTGTTAAAAAATATGAATAAGAAAGTGATGTTGCTTTATTTTTGCGCAGGCGTCATTATTTCTATCAATTGGTTAACTTATGTTTGGGGTGTAAATGCCGGATATGTGATTGAGACAAGTCTCGGTTACTTTATTAATCCTCTGGTTAGCGTCTTATTAGGTGTAATTATTTTAAAAGAAAGATTACGCCCTTTGCAATGGGTCCCGGTCATCTTAGCTGCAATAGGGGTGACTTATATCACCATTCAACATGGTTCACTTCCTTGGATTGCAATGGTCTTAGCGGTTACCTTTGGCACTTATGGACTATTGAAAAAAATTGCACCTTTACAAGCCACACAGGGACTAACTCTGGAAACCGGGGGAGTCTTTATTCCAGCGCTTGGTTATTTGCTTTTTTGTGAATTTACAGGTACTGGCGCTTATGGGCATATTAATCTACCCACTACGCTTCTTTTAACCGCTACAGGGATCATAACAGCTGTTCCATTATTATTCTTTGCAGCAGGTGCTCCAAAAGTACCATTAACGACAATCGGGCTTTTACAGTACATCGCACCAACGATTCAGTTTTTGATTGGTGTCTTTATTTATCGTGAACCATTTTCAACCGATCAATTAATTGGATTTGGCATCATCTGGTTGGCATTGATCATCTTCAGCTTGGAAAGCTATTCGACAAATCACAAGACAATGAAACTCGTCCACCAGGAACACACTTAACTAAATCCTAAAGTCGGTTCTTGAATAATTATGGCAAATAGAAGCGAAAGGTTCCGGCAGTTGATGTTCCGAGATAAACCCGGTTGGAATGATTGGGATCAAATTGAACGGAGCGGATGATCAGGTTTGAGATTTCCGGCGAAATACTTACCCAATCCAGGCCATTATTGATTGAATAAAATGCTCCCTGGTTTGTACCTGCAACAAGAACGCCAGATCTACCTGGATGGGCTGCAATCTCGTTAATTTTAATCCCACCCAATCCAAGAAAGTCCCAGGTTCCATTCCCTGTTCGTACATAAACGCCGTTATCGGTTCCTGCATAAACCAGTGCTGAATTGACAGGTGTAGTTGAGAGTGAATTTGTTTTCCCGCCAGCGATGGTTGTGCTTAACCAAGTCTGGCCTGCATTTGTACTGTAATTTATGACCCCAATATCGTTGGTTGCTGCATAGATAATATTTTCATTTAACGGGTCGACTGCTAAGCTATTTACGGTTTTCCCGGAAAGTCCGGCCGGCGACCAATTTGATCCGTTATCACTACTTTTTCGCACACCGCCATCCGCAATGGCCATGTAAGCAACATTGTTGTTGGATTGAGAAAATACTAGTTGATTAAGAGATTTATAGTTGGTGGCATTGATAAACGAATCATTGAAAGGTTCTACCCCTGCCAGAACAAATTCCAGTTTTTGATTTTCATCCATATATTCCGGTATTTGTAGCTGTGGATTCATGCTTGCGGTTGGCAATCCGGAATTGGCAGTTCTCCATGTGCAATCCGGTAAAGTACATTTATATAAACCTCCACTTGCAGTCAACACAAAGATCTGGTTTGGATCGGCAGGATTTAATACCAGATCTTTTGTGACCTTATCGCTTAATCCATTATTCATTTGGGACCATGTAATCCCTTTGTTCTGTGAAATTGAAACGCCATTATTGGCAGTAGCACCAATTAATGTGGTTTGATCTCCTGGTATAGCAAGCATTCCACTCACATTGGTATTAAACAGACCTTGACTCGACAATGACCAGTTCGAACCGCTGTTGTCGCTTCGAAAAATACCGTCGGTTAATGTTCCGGCAAAAACCTGGGAATGGTTAGTTTGATTAACTGCGACTGTGTACATAATTTCGTTTCCCAAACCAACCAATGACCAACTGGTCCCCGAATTGCTGGACTTATAGATTCCACCTTTAAAATTACCGGGATCAAAATTAGCCAAATACAAAACATTCGGGGAGACGTTGTCCAAATCCATATTGTAGACTTTGACATCCAAAGGGGTATTCGTCCAGCTTTGAGCGTTATCAATAGATTTGTACGTTCCAAGACGATGCCATGTGCCCATATAAAGCGCATTACCTGGAAAATCTTTTGGGTTGATCGATAGCCCTCTTGCTGAAATGACACTGTTATCACCCAATATGCCAGTATTGGCAACAGCCCATGTATCTCCCCCGTTATTGCTTCGGTAAATTCCTGCTTCGTGGAAAGCCGCAAAAACGATTGCTGAATTCTTGGGATTCACAATCAGATCATATGCCCAATCCTGAGTGTTTACTCCCAAACGGGGTACATTTTGAAGGACTGGCGACCAATCGATCCCTTCGTTTGTACTTCGATAAACAACACCCTTCCAGGGTGGGGCACCAGTTGTATTTTCTCCACGTGTGCTAATAAAGAGAATGTCGGCATTATTCGGATCAATGGTTATAGCGTAAACAATTGCATCTTTTTGAATGCCTGAGCTGGATTGAAACCAATTCTGGCCTCCATCGGTTGATTTATATAATTTATCCTGATAGGTGCCAGCATAAAGAATTCTTGGGTTAATCGGGTCAATTGCCATTGAATTAATGTAGAGATTGTTTAACCCTTTCCTTTTGGATATCCATGTATTGCCCGCATCGGTACTCATAAAGACTCCGGCACCCCATGTACCAGCATAAACGATATTACTATTGCTTGGGTGTGTTTGAATGACGACCACTGGTCCACCTATCGGTCCGATCCAGGGAGAGGATTGATCAATAAAAGGGCTATATACAATCGGAAAATAAGTCTCGAATGTCGGTCCGGTATCCTGGGCGAACGTGGTAGCAGGGGTAGTGAATAAAAAAAGAAATAGTAATAAAACTTTTATTAATCTTCGCATCATATCTACCTTTTGAGAGATCCAATTGAATTGACTCTAACTTTTTTATATACTAATGAATTAGAACTCAATGTGTGCAATATCCATGCCTTGTAAATTGGGGAAAACACGGAATTATGGGAAAATTATAGGTTTCGAATGCCTCAAGATATACAAAAAAATTATATACCCGCCTTAAATCGAATCCTTGAACTTGAGAATCCCTCAATTCATTCATGGTTACAACTAGAATTTTTAAATGAACAAAATCCCAACAAATTCAATCTTGGTGAGGAAATTTCTCAGAGCGCAATCGTTAAAAGACTCTTATCCGAAAGAGATGGAAGTGGTCGAATCCAAAGACATGCCTATGAAAAATGGACCGGTGCGCATTGGATCTTAAGTCTCTTAGCAGAACTAAATTATCCACCCAATGATTCAGTTCTTTTACCTCTACGGGAACAAGCATTAGGATGGATATTTAACGATGAGGTTCGGGTTAAAGAAACACCTAAAATAAAAGGTTTATATAGGCGTCATGCCTCGCAAGAAGGTAATTTAATAACCTATTTGATCAAACTAGGACTGGAAGACGAGCGTATCCACAGGTTAACATATTTTCTCCTCGAATGCCAATGGCCAGATGGCGGTTGGAATTGTGATAAAAATAAAGATGCCCACACTTCTTCATTTATTGAATCAATACTTCCCTTAAGAGGACTGGTTTCTTATCAAAAGAAGTATACAAATTCCGATGTAGATGTTGCCATTGAAAAAGCCTGCGAATTCTTCCTTTGCAGAAATTTGTTTCGAAAATTGAGTGATCATTCAGTTATTAATCCTCATTTTATTGAACTCACATTTCCCCATTATCATATTTACGACATTTTGATAGCACTTATGGTGATGGATGAAGCCGGGAAAATAGACGATTTGCGCTGCCAGGAAGCTCTAAACCTCCTTGAGCAGAAATACATTCCAGAACAAGGCTGGAGCATCGAAAATACAAATGAACAACATAACCCTCACAAACACCGTTTTTCATTGGTTAATTGGAATCAACAAAAAATCGGAAAAGTGAATCCATATTTGAGTGCCCAGATATTAATCGTGTTGAATCATGCCGGTAGACTTTAATAAATTGAGGCATTACAAGAAGATAGTGATGTCAACTCTATTTAAATATTAGTCCTTTGACTGATCTTTATGCGGTCGAATTCATGTATATTATCAAGGAACAAATAGAGGTATTTGTCCAATTAAATTGTGTTATGATTTTCAGTTAATAAACCATTAAGCAGGGAAATCGAATGTCGCCAGAGTCTTATCGTCCTACCAGTATCCGTGCCATTATTTTTGGAATCATTGCTTTCATCATCGTGTTATCCATCTTTTGTGGACTATCAGAAGTGATCAAGTTTGTCGGATCACCTTTTTTGATCCTTCCGGAAAAATTGGGGTGGATTCCAGATGTAAGCAAAGCAGATGTAGTAACTGTAAATATGAAAGACAAAAGTACACAAATCATATTTGACCGCACAGGGAACTATGTTGTGTACGCCTACAATTACGATCTTTTATTAATGACAGATGAACTAGCCAAAGCAAACGCGAAACCCTGGTTGGCAATTGTTAACAGCCAAAATGGACATAATATCATACCGGAATACGTGCAAAGAGGTCTGACACCTTTTGATTCTTCACTCGCCAGAGGTCGACCGATATTTCATTTTGTTGTAATGGAATCCGGGACATATCAAATTACTTATCCAAGCAGGGAAGTTTTTATATTTTTCCTCCCGGATCAAGTCACTGGAAATATGGGAGTTATTCTATTTAGTTTCATTATTCAAATCGTGATACTTGGAATCCCTGTTTGGTCTATTCTGAATACCCGTCATAAAAAGAATCAAGCTAAGCTCGATGAAATCCGAAATCTAAAGACAACTTCAGATGAGAAATTTTGGCAGGAATTAAAACGTCAACGTGAGTCCCAGCATGGAAAAACTAAATAGCATATGAAAATAGAACAACTTAAGGAATATTCTGATGAATTATTGGCCGCAATTGTTCGTTTGCTGCCACAATTGACAATTTACAGCTCACTTCCATCAAAAAAAGAAGTTGCCGAAATTTTTAAAAATCCAGGTACAACAATCTGGGTCTTGAAAGACGACCAACAAAAAATTGTTGGAATGTTAACTCTGGTAATTTATCAGACCCCCACAGGCACTCATGCATGGATTGAAGATGTGGTGGTTGATGAAAAAGTACGTTGCAAAGGCTATGGAAAAATGCTCACGCTTGCTGCCATTGATTTTGCACAAAGAAACCATGCAAAAGCTATATCCCTCACTTCGCGACCGTTTCGGGAAGCAGCCAATCACTTATATCAAAATTTAGGTTTCCAACTACAGGATACCAATCTTTACCGACTTGATCTGAAATAATCCAGTCCTAAATAAGATATCGATCTTATACAGTTCGTTGATCTTTTCTTTTAATATCCAGAATGATCATTTTTGTGGAATGGTTGAAAGGAGAGGGGTCAATTGGAAGCACAGATTTAATTGTTTCGGGATAACCCATCACATCCTGAGGAACGGGAATGATCTCTTTGATTGAGACATACTCGTTTTGACACAATGACTCTACCTGCTCATAAAATGTTGCGCCTTTCAGGAAAAGAGAATTGTTCACTAAAATGATTTTTCCTTCATGTTTTACGATAGGTCGCACCTTATTAATCAATCGTGAGCTGTCCGTGGATAAATCCACTGTTCCTGCCTCTGTACTCGAGAAAAAGGGTGGATCGATGATTACTGTGTCGTATAATGCTTTACCGGTCTTTAATCGAGAGACGACTCTGTAAAAATCACCTTCGATAAATGCATGCCTTTTCGATGGAATACCATTCAATTGGCCGGACAAGCGTGCCAAATCCAAAAATCGCGGGGTAATATCTGTCTGTATGACTTTACTTGCTCCGCCTGCCAATGCTGCAACGCCAAGACTTCCTGTATAAGCAAAGGTGTTTACCACGGTTTTATCGCTTGAATTATTCTTAAGCCATATTCTTAAATTTCGGGTATCCGTATAAAAACTGGAATCCTGGTTTGTCTGGAAATGCACAGCATATTTCACGCCATTTTCGATAACAAACTGGACAATTTCTTTCCCAAAAAGGAGATTTCCTTTTTTATCTTTTTCGGATTCGCCATTTCTTCTCTTTAAAAATACCGATGTCAGGAAAGGAAAACTCTGCCAGCAGAGCTTGCGTACCTCTTCAAAGAATTCAGAATCAAGTGTGCTATTCTTCCCATGGTCAAAAATTAATAAAGAGGTTCCATAGATTTCCAAAATCAAATCCGGAAGCCCTTCCGTATATCCATTAAAAATTCGATACACATTGGTGCTTGGATCAGCTGATAAATTTTTTCGATAACCAATGGCGTGATTGATCATATCAAGAGATGCGTTAATCATCATTTTCTTCCTGCTTTGCTTTTAAAATTCCTTTTATCTTTATTCTTTCATCCGATTGCTGCGGACAGACTAATATATAATATCATGCAGATGATGGAAAGGATGGAAAAATGGCTTATCCAGTATTACAACGCGAGCTAACAATCCACCTGAATAATGGAAACTGGTATTTACGCCCGATTGAAAATCCTAAAATTCTAGGTCCTGTAGATTATGGATGGTATCGTTTCAATGCGTATCCAGATAGTTTTACTTTTGGGGAAGGTCTTCTAGCCGGCAGTTCAATTCCTGGTTCTCGCAGGTTGGTATTTTGCTCCTGGAGCCCGCAATGGGATGGTTTTTACATCTCGAGCATGGGTGGTGCTGCTTATACTTTTCATCATGTGGGAGTAAATTACGTCGCGTTACGTGGAAGTTGTGAAACACCCAGTGTAGTAATTATGAATCACAAACAAGGGGAGGTTCAAGTAAGGATGGAAGCGATTAATGTCGAATCCATTTGGACCCGTTACGCCTCCGCTAATGGCGTACCCTTGTACGGGTTTTATGCCTTGCAACAGGCGATATTTGACCGATATGCACAGGAATTTCCTGTCAATCAGTTGCGAATAATGGCTGTCGGTCCCGCGTCAAAATATACCCGCGAAGGAGCGATCGGTTCAAGCCCGATTCGCAAAGGTGAATTCAGTGGTGTAATTGATTGGGCCGGTCGTGGAGGATTGGGATCACGTTTGTTGCAGTCACACAATGTTGTGGGGATTATTTTTGGCGGAGAATGGGAAGATCCGGATTTACGTGATTCAACTGAGATCGACGCTTATTTTATGGAGCATTTTGGGAAAAAAACCATCCAGACCGATCTGGCAGTGACTCAGAAATATCGTTACTTTCCCGAGTTTGAAACTGGTGGAACATTTGGCGTTAATATGAAGACAATGAATGACCGCATTATGAGTTTCAACTACAAAAGCATATTTGCCTCTTCCGATGAGCGTCTTCAACAACATGAAAATTTTATTTTGAATCATTACTTAAAACAATTTAACGAAGAAACCATCATTCCAAAGTGCTTTCAACATTGTGGTGAACCATGCCCTGTGGTATGCAAAAAAATGTTCGGGAATTTTAAAAAAGATTATGAACCTTATCATGCACTGGGACCACAAGTGGGTGTATTTGATCAACGAGCGGCTGAAATCCTAAATGATCATGCGGACGCCATGGGTTTTGACGCTATTCAATTGGGGGGAATGCTGTCCTGGATCATGGATATTTTAGATAAAGGTTTGATTCAACCAGAAGATTATGGTTTCCCGCCGGTTACCGAAATGTCCTTTAATTTTGTTTCTGATAACACTAAATTTGATCTCGTGAATGATAGTTTGCGGAATACAAATTACGCAATCTCCTTAATTGATGCCATTCTTTTTGATGAAAGATGTGCCCCTTTCCGAAGGGGGATCCGATCGGCTGCCAGGAATCTGGATAAAAAGTTGGGTATCAATACAACCGATCATGCAGTATTTATCCTACATGGGGAAAGAGGCCATATGGTACCCAACCAATATTGGGTGCCTGGTATGTTTAGCCCAATGCCAATCATGGGAAAATATTTTGTTCAATATACAAATGAATTCATTCCACCCCACGAACTGGGCCGTAAAAATGTAGAGCGGATGGTTTATGAATTATTTAATGAAAACAGTGGTATTTGCCGTTTTCATCGAAAATGGGCAGAAACAATTACGGATGAAATACTGGAAGCTCATTACGAATTGAAGGTTAATTACAAAGAACACCAATTCAATTTAGTTAAAGCGATTTATGAAAGAGAGAACGAAAAAAGCCTGCCCTGGAATAGTGCCCGAGTTGCGGATTTGATTTTCACATTTTTGGATTTCTGGAAAACACAGGGTCTGAACCATCCCGAACTACAACTCTGGATCGATAAATTTAACGAAAACAAATTGCAGGGTGCAATCGATTTTTGGAAAGAAATACAACGGGGACAAACGGATGCGATAAGTGAAGGATCTGAAAAAATACCTGATCAATTAACCCCCGGACAACAAAAGAAAAATGTATAATCGATATGTTTTGGAATTCCAATAACTTGAATTTTGACAACGAAGAATGATTAACATAGAGATTTCTTGTAAACCAGTTGGCACAATGATTGCATTAAATTAGTCAATTCTTATCCATCTCCTTATCTTTTTCAATAAAGTTTAGGTGTTTTCTTAGGTTGGGGTGGTTTTTTATTTTAGCGGGCGTTCGATTACCAATTTTTTCCAGAGAAATAATTCATCGATGAGAATTCAGTTACCCAATGAAGTAAATAACAAAATATTACAGGATCCTATTGCCAATACGCCTGGGATTGATGCTGAGTCTTTGGACTCATTGCTCCTGGAGTGCATGGAGTATTTCATTCGGTCTGACTATCAGTTAGCCCTGCCTTTTACTTTAAAACTTCTGGATGCTTACCAGAAAAACCAGGAACCTGAACAAGTAATGAATGGATTCTTTTTATTAATGATGATTTACGAACAGGCAGGTAATTTTCCAACAACGATTGAAGTGCTTCCTTATGTAATCGAGAACCTCTCCAAACTACCTCCATCTGAAGCAATCGTCAAAACCCATGCAGCTTTAGGTCGACTATATTATCTCCTGGAAGATTATGATCAAGCCACGACTTATCTGTTAAAAAGTCTGGAAATTCAAAATTCCCTCAATTCAACAAACAACCTGGCGATGATTTACAAATACTTGGCAGATGCATTCGGAGCCAAACAAGAAGTTGATCAGGCAATTGATTACGCTCAAAACAGTTTGAAGTATTGCTCAATTAAAACCCAACCATTTTTACAGGCAAGCTGTTTGAACAGCATGGGGGCTACCTATCAATTAAAAAGATTGACGAATGCGTCATTTCGAAAATTTCATCAAGCATTAGAGCTTTCTCAGAAAATTCCAAATCCCTATGAACAAATATGTGCATTGACCCATCTAGGGAAATGGTATTTAACCTGCTCTGATCGGGAAAAAGGACTATTATTATTAATTCGTGCATATGAATTGGCAAAAAAGCATAATACCAGTGCAAAATTAGTTGAGATAACCCTGGAACTGGCAAATTCCTATAAACAAAACCACTCCTTTCAACTTGCTTCCGAATTTTTCGAAAAATATATCTTTGAAAAAGAATCTCTTTCCATCAATGCTTACGCCAGTCAATTAAGACATCTGGAAACAGCTCAAAAAATTGAGATCGTCAATCGACGTAACCATCAACTTAGAAAAGAGATTCAAGAAAAGATCCAGGCGCAAGCGAAACTGGAAGTACTGGCAACCACAGATCCCCTGACTGGATTATTTAATCGCCGACATTTCTTTACTTTAACGGAACATTGGTGCGAAAACGCTCTCGCAATTCCTTTTGATGTAAGTTCTATGATGGTTGATATTGATCATTTCAAGAATATCAATGACCAGTATGGTCATCCGGCAGGAGACCAGGTATTAGTACAAGTTGCCCAAACGATTCAAAATGCGTTAAGAACCGATGATGTATTGTGTCGTTATGGGGGTGAGGAATTTTGCATTTTGCTACCAAACACCAATCTGATTGCAGCCCAACAGGTTGGAGAACGAATCCG
>PHBS01000085.1 GCA_002841995.1 Chloroflexi bacterium HGW-Chloroflexi-8 | reverse complement strand
TGGAAGCGACAAATGTATCCCTGGAAACTGAACCTCTAAAAACGGGAATAATCCCCCAAACATGTCTTAACCAATCTACAATAACCGGTGCATTTGGAGTTCTGGTTCCCCCCAAAAATTCAAGTTGCCAGGGAGAAATTTTTATTACTGCCAGGGGATCTAAAAAACTAAAATGGTTTGCTACAAGAAGTAAAGGCCCATTCTCCGGTAGATTTTCTTTTCCAAAAACCTCAAAGTCTCCTAATGTAAAAAGGGCTGCCTTTATCAAGAATCGTAAGGTAGACCGGATTATTCGCCTGCGAGGGTAAGGATACTTAGTAATATTTAACTTCAAAGGGACACCTTTTGTTGAGAATTGCTTGTAAGTATATTACCTAAAAATAACTTGATCAAGATGATTTTAGTCATTTTTCTCCGGGATGGAAATATATCGATTTTGGTTTATTTTTACTCGCTCCATTTTCAATTGATTCCTTGGAACCAAACCATGTATTGACTTACTCTCTCGAACTTCCTATACTTGAATTAATAGCAGTTTCTACGTTGTGGCTGCTCTCAATTAAAGATAATTTTATGATCATTAACGAGCCATGAACCTCTTCATGGCTCGTTTTTGTCAAAGGAGGAAAATTATGGTCTCCATAGAATTAAATGAAGAAGAATGTATGACTTTGAAATACCTTTTGGAAAATTGTCTGGCAGATTTGCGTATGGAAATCATCCAAACTGATAGTATCGATTACAAGACAATGTTAAAAAAACGCAAGGCAGTATTATTGAAACTACAGAAATCAATAATGACGACCGGGGAACAAACCGAAAGGATTATTGAATAATCTTTCATTGAAATTTCCAATGAAATTCGCTAAGATGTAAATTGCTTGGCGTAATTCCATTTGGAGACTTATGACTGAACAAAAAAATTTAACCTCGCGTGCTTTAACTTCTGATCGCTGGAATGATTTCGAAACACTTTTTGGTCCCAAAGGGGCTTGTGGTGGGTGCTGGTGCATGTTTTTCATCTTACCCAATAAGGAATTCTGGCCAGCCAAAGGCGAACAAAACCGTCTAAACATTCAAAAGAGAGTATTGGAAGATCAACAAACCCCTGGACTCATCGCTTACTATGGAAAAGAACCAGCCGGTTGGATTGCTATTGCTCCCAGAGAAATGTACGCACGATTACAAAACTCAAGAATCCTTAAACCTGTCGATGAACAGGAAGTCTGGTCAATTGTTTGCTTTTTTGTGGATAAAAAATTTCGGAAACTTGGGATCAATCACTTTTTAATTAAATCTGCAATCCAATTTGCCGAAGAGAATGGGGCAAAGATTGTTGAAGCTTATCCTGTTTTGCCTAAAGAAAACAAGATCCCGGATGTTTTCGCCTACACCGGATTTTATTCGACATTCTTAAAAGAAGAATTTGTAGAGGTAGGTCGGCGATCCCCAACACGACCCATTATGCGCTTTTTCATATCTTAATATATGGCAAATAATCAGAATCGATAAGCCTGCAGAAAGGAAAACCCGAATGCATCGCTGTGCTTGGGCAACAACTGAATTGTCAATCTCGTATCATGATCAGGAATGGGGAGTTCCATTACATGATGATCAAAAATTGTTCGAATTATTGATTCTGGAAGGAGCTCAGGCTGGTTTGAGCTGGGAAACTATTCTCAATAAACGTGAACATTATCGCCAGGTATTCGACCAATTTGACCCTTTATTGATTGCGGATTACGGCCAGGCGAAAATAGAACTATTACTTGCCGATCCTGGAATTATTCGTAACAAACGTAAAATTTTATCCGCCATCCAAAATGCGGGCGTGTTTTTGAAAATTCAAAAGGAATTTGATAGTTTTGATATCTATATCTGGAATTTTATTAAGGGAATGCCGATCAACAATCATTTTTCCGAGCTTTCCCAACTGCCGTCCAAAACAGAAATCTCGGAAATCATCAGCAAAGATTTAAGAAAACGGGGTATGAATTTTATCGGCCCTACAATTATTTATGCATACATGCAGGCAATCGGTCTCGTTAATGACCATTTAATAGACTGTTTTCGATACAAACAAATCATTGATCTTAACAAAAACAAAAAATAAAGGTAAATATGCGAAAACTGGAAGGAATTGTTGAAAAGATTTTAATCACCCCATCGGGTGAAAAAGTATCCATGGAAGTTGACAGTGGCGAAATCACTTTTGAAGGATTAGAAGGTGACTGCCATTCGGGTTTGACTTTAATTTCACATGGTCGTCAACCCGAGTACCCGAAAGGAACGGTAATCAGCAATCTTCGTCAGATCACGATTCTTTCAGCGGAAGAGCTGGCCGATATTGCTGCAGACCTTCAAATCCCTGAACTCGATATTTCATGGCTTTCCGGAAATATCCTTGTTTCTGGAAGTCCCCATCTTTCTTTACTTCCATTTGGCTCACGAATTCTATTTTCCGGAGGGGTGGTTCTAATATGCAGCGGTGAAAATAACCCTTGCAGCACCCCCGCAAAAATAGTCCAATCACTGTATCCGGAAAAAACAGAAATCTCCAGAGAGTTTGTAAGAGCAGCCATGCATCGAAGAGGTATCGTCGCATGGGTGGAACATCCTGGAAGAATAAACCCCGGAGAAAGTTTTCGAATTGAATTACCTGCTGCATGGGATCCAATCTGGGTTGAAAATGAAGCAAGTTAGGTTTTTAAGCAACTATTCAATCCCTGATTCTTTTCAAAACACGCATTGTTTTTGTGAGCCACTGAAACCTGATCACATCCATTTGGATTATGAAGCAGTCATGTCCAGCCGACAGTTCTTGCGTTTGTGGAGCAAAAGTGATTGGCCTTCTGATAATTTTCAATTGGAAGATAATTTAAATGATTTAGTCATGCATGAGAAAGAACATATAGAAGGTGTTGCTTATACCTATACCATCCTTTCAGTTGATAAAAATGAGTGTCTGGGTTGTTTGTATGTCAATCCCACTGACCGAATTGAACCCGTAACCGACCATGAAAGAAATTTGTTGAATCAAAGACCTGCGACTATCAGGTTCTGGATAAGGAATTCTTACCAAAATACAGACAAAGAATCTATAATTGTTAAGGACTTAATTTCGTGGTTTAAATTGACTTGGGGACTGAAAGAAATTCTTTTTTCATGCAATAAACAAGTTCCAGGCCAAATTAAATTATTCAGAAGTTCAGGATTATTTTTATGGTTGGAACTTCAAAATCCCAGCCGCCATGAATTACTTTGGAGCATCTATTAAGAGGTTTTATGGATTTTGAAACACTCAATAAACATTTATTAAACAAAACCGGATCCAAAATGGATATGCCTTTTGGTCAGGACACACTGGTTTATAAAGTCCTGGGGAAAATGTACGCCCTGATTGCCTGGCAGGAAGATCCTTTACGAATCAGCTTGAAGTGTGACCCCAAAAAAGCAGTCGCTTTACGATGGAAATATCCGGCTGTCATGCCAGGATATCATTTGGACAAAGCGAATTGGAATACAGTCGTTATCAATGGATCGATTCCGGATGACGAAATTATGGAAATGGTTGAGGAATCATATCGACTTGTTGTGGCAAATATGCCAAAAATATTGTCCAATTCGTTAAAAAAGCTCCTTGAAAAAGAGAACCAGCAAAAAAATAATTCTTAAAAAGATGAAAAATAGTCCCACTTACCGAGATTATATATATGAAATTGTCAGGAATATTCCCAGTGGAAAAGTAGCAAGCTATGGTCAAATTGCAAGAATGGTTCCACGATGTACAGCAAGAATGGTGGGATTTGCGATGGCATCCACACCGGAGAATCAAGACATCCCCTGGCAGCGAGTCATCAATTCTAAAGGGGAAATCAGTCCCCATGGTGCAGGATTTGGTTCAGCGTTACAAAGATCTTTATTGGAACAAGAAGGCATTATCTTTGATCTGGAGAATAAAATCGATCTGGATCAATTCGGCTGGCAGCCCTAATTTTTTATATCAAGAATCATTTCACGGTTCTTTATTTATAGAATGAAACTGCCCAATTTCTCCTCTAAGTATTTTTTAAATGAATTGAATCTCGTTTCTTTTTCTCTTATACTGTAACAAAGGAGGAAAAACGAATGTACAATATGGAAGATATATGTGAACAAGCACCCGGAAAATATCCTGAATTAATCATCCAGTCAATCTCTCAAGGACCGATGATTCACCTTCCGGAAAACTCACAAGAAAACTTCTTTCAAATGATGACAAATTGGCTTTTTCCGACTTTTAAAGAATTTCCATTGCCAAATTATCCAACCTATTGGAAAAATCGAATTTACTAGTTGGACAATTTTCTCCCTCAAATCTATTTGCGAGAAATATATGGATATCCAAAATATTAACTTTGTAAAAATTGAGACGTTTTCGCCTCAAGAAGACGTGCAATCTATCATTCAATCCATAACAGATGCCGGCGGTGGAAAAGTTGGAAATTATGATTACGTCTACACGACCAGCAAAGTCGTGGGTCATTGGCGACCTTTGGAAGGATCGAATCCTACCATTGGTATGATAGGAAAAATTGAGTCAAAAGCTGAAATTAAAATCGAATTTATTTGTCCAATAGAAATTGTAAAATCAGTTGTATTAGCGATCCAAAATTCACATTCTTATGAAACTCCAGTCATCAACATCATTCCAATGTTTAGTTTTCATATCGAGGAAAAATGACGATTAGATACGAACAATTGGAGACTATTGCCCGTAGATGGATGAATGAAATTTGGGGAAAACGAGACCTGACAAATTTCAATGATTTTCACCATCCGGATTTTCAGGATATGAGCCCGGCTGATCGAGGAACAAATCGCGAATCATTTCGGCAAGGTATTGAAGAGACTTTTAAGATTTTCCCGGATTTTCTAGCTTTTGTTGAAGACCTGGTGATAGATGAAACAAAAGGCAAGGTGGCAATCCGATGGAGTGCAAATGCGACTCATTTTGGCGACTTTTTTGGTCTGAAGCCTACCAATAGAATGATTAACTTTCAGGGCATTGAAATCTTATCCATTGATGAAGTTGGCCAAATCATTGAAAGATGGGGAGAATGGGATGGTCTTAGTATTTTAGAGCAAATTACCAGGGAAACTGAGGAAAAAAATGGTTGAAGTAAATGCAAGTAATGAGATGAAATTCCGAAAATTATTTAAAGTCTTTAACCGATTTATGATTTTATTATGGAAACTTGGTTTGGCCGATTGGATAAATTTATGGCCATCGGTATTCGGACAATTTATGGTGATCACACACACCGGTAGAAAAACAGGTTTCAGACGTTTAACACCAGTCAATTATGCCATTATAGATGGTGAGATTTATTGTTGTTCCGGATTTGGCGTGTCTGCCGACTGGTATAGAAATATTCTTTCCACCCCGGCTGTAGAGGTTTGGTTGACGGAAGGTCGCTGGATTGGAGAAGCAAAAGATGTATCGGACGACCCCAATTTTCCATTCATTTTAAGGGAAGTAGTGAGAGCCAGTGGTTTTGCTGGTCCATTATTTGGCGTTGATCCTAAGAAACTGAATGATGAGCAGTTTATAAAATTAACGAAGGATTACAGGCTTATTCATATATCACGCCTGGACGAAAAAACAGGACGAGATGGTCCAGGAGAACTTGCCTGGATTTGGCCGCTTATTGCTGTAATTTTACTTGTTTTAAAAAGGAACCGTTCCAGAAGAAGATGACATCGAGGAGTAAGCATGTTAAGATCACAAATGCTAGAAGAGGTATCAAAAATTATTCTAAGTAAAAAAGCGGATCATCCAATAAGGGTAGCGATCGATGGTATTGATACGGCAGGTAAGACGAAACTTTCAAAAGAACTCGTATTTCCATTAAGAAGATCAAAAAGGCAAATTGTTCAAGTCAGTCTGGATAATTTTCATAATCCAACCCAGGTCCGATATCGTCGGGGGAAAGATTCGGCGGAAGGATATTACTATGACTCTTTTAATTACCCGGTTTTTATAGAAAATGTACTTGATCCGGCGAGTCCGGGGGGTAATCGAAAAATTAAGAAAGTCATGTTTAATTTGATCTCAAACTCTGCGGTAAGTTCTGAATTCGAAACAATCGATGAAAATGCAATTATTCTGTTTGATGGCATTTTTTTGATGAGACCTGAATTGGTCGGCTATTGGGATATCAAAATATTGGTGGACATTACCCTGGAAACAGCTATGAATCGCGCATATGATCGTGAACTCCCAAATGGTCTTTCTTTTCAGGAAATTTATATGCTTTATGAAAAAAGATATTTTGGTGGACAAAAGATTTATTTTGAACGATGCAATCCATTCAAACATGCTCATATTGTGATCGACAATAATGATTTTAAAAATCCAAACATTAAATTCCAGTCAATAGTGGCTTAGATAACAATTTTCCGATTAATTAATCTACTTAATTTACAAAGAAAAGGATGAAGATCCCTGCACCCTTCACTCTTTTTGGAATACTGCTAAAATAAAAACAATATTGTCTCATCCTTCTATTTCAGTGCATCACCTGGTGGAAATTTCTTCTTAAAATCGAGGCTGTGATGAAAACTGGTCGGCATTTTCTGTTGGTATTTTCGATAATTTTGTTTTTTATATTTACATCGGTTGCCTGCCAATTTGATCTACTTTCAAAAGACAAAATCAAAGTGATAACACAAGAAGCACCTATCACAAACCCTGTTGACAAAACACCCTTTCAAAATGTAGGCTGTAGTTGGCAATCGGATAATTTCGCTGTTTGTGAAGATGAAGGTGTTCTTAAAAAAATGGGGTGTGATTCCATTACATCTGCTTCGGACTTTTTAAGTCTATTAAGCCCGGCTTTACCGTTGGTAGTTTGCAACTACACTCCTTATTTGCAAGACCCGGTTGACGAAACAGCAGAAGGAATCTACAACCAGGGATGTAGAATGCCAATGCTTGTTCGCCTGATCGTTTATCAGGATGGGAATTACCAGCTCATTCAAAACACCTCGGGATTGCGATCATTTTACGCTCCGATCGAAAACTCAAACGAAGCTTTGGCTTATGCTATTGCAGCTACTGGAAAACAGCCCTTATATAAATATGATTCCTCACTTGATTACCGCTATTTGATCAAAGAATTACCCGAAACAAAAGTGGAAGAAATCTCAGGGGGTTATGAGGTGTTGTTGTATGATTATCAATTTTGCGGCTGTGGTCCTCACACCCATTCCATCGTGAAAGTAAATGTCCAGGTAGATGGTACTTTGACGCTTTCCGATCCTATCCCGGCATATGAAGACCCTGAACAGGATGGTCTCTGTATAGACTGATGAAAAAAATATGAAATATTATCCATTTATACAAGTCGATGCATTTACTCAAAAAGCTTTGGGAGGAAACCCATGTGCAGTATTCTTCAATTGTGAAGAAATGCTTGATGAGACGATGTTGGCAGTCACAAGAGAAATGAATCTTTCTGAATCCGCCTTTGTTCTCCCATCCAAAATTGCTGACTTTGGCGCACGTTTCTTTACACCGATGGGAGAGATCCCTATGGCTGGTCACCCAACCATCGCCACGATCCATGCACTGATGGACATTGGCCAGCTGATCCTTGAAAAAGAAACAACATCTGTGACATTAGAACTAAAAGTGGGTCCAATTCCCGTAGAGATATACGCCCCAAAAGGGGAAATGGTACAGATAACAATGAGTCAAAAGACTCCAAAATTCTTGAAAATCCATGAACCCGAAGAAGTACTCTCAATTTTTGGTTTGACAAAAGATGACCTGGCCGAAAATTCACCCATACAAACTGTAAGTACCGGAACCCCACAGTTGATGATCCATGTACGTGATTTAATTGCATTAAGAAAAATCAATGTAGACTCCTATGCCTACCAAATCCTGCACCAAAAAGGGGATTGGTTCTCCAGCCATGTTTTCTGTCTTCAAGGTATTACCGAAATGGGAAAAACTTTTGCCAGGCATTTAAGCCCTCCACCGGATCTTTTTGAAGATCCCTTTACTGGATCTGCAACTGGGGGAATGGCTGCCTATCTTTGGCATTATCACCATTTAGAAAAACCAGACTTTATTGCAGAACAAGGCCACTGGCTCAATCGCCCTGGCCAGGCTTTTGTACAGGTCATTGGCAATCGTGACAATATCAAAACTGTAAAAGTTGGTGGAACAGCTGTCACAGTTCTGACAGGAAAATTGCAATTACCGGATTAGCAATCAAAAGAAGCCTTATTTAGATTTATAATGATCTGATTATCCAGGATAATTTAGATATTTAAGGTTATGAATTTATGGAAAAAGAAAACAGTATCGATTTTTCGATGAACCAGGTTGTAATCAATCAGAATGATGTAACAAAACGTTACCTTGGTCCAGGCTCGCTACACAGGTGGCAAACCGAGAAGTGTATCTTGAATGCTGTAAAAAAAAGCTTACCTGTACCAATAATATTGGAAAATGAAGAAGAAGCAGAAATCCTAATGAAATTAATACCCGGGAAAAAAGCTTCAGATTTTTTTTCAGAAGTAAACAGTTCAAAATTACTAGGGCAACTTGGTCAACTTCTTCTTAATGTACATGCGTATCCGGTACAAGAATTGCAAGGATTGATACACGGAGATGGCGAAGTATTAGTACATGGAGATTTCAGTCTTTTTAATGTCCTTCTGGATCAAAATTCAAATGGTCTACTCGCGTTGGTAGATTGGGAATGGGCTCATTTGGGTGATCCGGTGGAGGATCTGGCCTGGATGGAATGGACAATTCGAATGAATTTTGGGAGATTTTCCAGAGATCTGCCTTTCTTCTTTGAGGCTTACGGCAACCTCCCGGATTGGCATTACCGAAAAGAAGCCATGATTATGAGATGTCAAAGAAATTTGGAATTTGTCAGGATGAATGGAGAACGTAAAAGCATCCAACAATGGCAAAATCGAATGCAAATCACGAAACGAATGCAGCCTTTTTAAAAATAGGTGAAAAAATTCCAGTAGAAATCAGATGAAACCTGAAAACACAGTACCTGCAATTTCAAAAACCCAAGCCTGGATTTTAGCTTCCAGACCAAAGACTTTGCCTGCTGCTGCATCGCCTGTACTTATTGCATGCGCTGTCGCATTTGTTGAGCACAAGTTTGAACCTTTAGCAGCACTTGCCGCATTACTAGGCGCATTATTATTACAAATTGGAGCTAATATCGCCAATGATGTTTTTGATTTTCAATTAGGAACAGATAATCAACACCGTTTGGGTCCCTTAAGAATGACACAAGCCGGATACCTGACTCCGACAGAGATGAAGACAGGTATGGTTGTGGTTTTTATACTTGCAGCGATGTGCGGAGTTTATATGGCTCTGGTTTCAGGATGGTGGATCATTATTATTGGTGCACTCGCCATATTAGCTGCGGTTGCTTATACAGGAGGACCATTCCCGTATGGATATAAAGGACTTGGAGAGTTATTTGTTTTTATCTTTTTTGGATTCGCTGCTGTTTGTGGAACCTATTATGCGCAGGCAAAAAGTGTCAGCTTACTTGCAATTCTCTCATCAGTGCCAGTTGGATTATTAATCGTATGCATTTTGGTTGTGAATAATTTGCGTGACCTAAATGGAGATAAATCCAGCGGGAAACGCACATTGGCTGTTCGTTTTGGAGCAACCTGGGCTAAACAGGAATTTATTGCGCTCTTAGCGCTGGCTTACCTGTTCGTTTTTTTGATTACTTTTGTTCATTTGGGGACTGTTTGGATATTGTTATGCTGGCTATCATTACCACTGGCACTTCAACTCGTAAAATCAGTTTTAAATGAGCAAGGAAAAGCCCTGAATCTAACACTGGCTGGTGTCGGTAAACTAACACTCATTTTTAGTATTTTATATTCCATTGGTCTGATTATTTCACGGTATTTTCCAATCTAAGTGCTTTTGTGTAAAAGCCTGCAGTAGTTCCGATGAAGAAAAAATACTTCAAGAATAGGCAAATAATTGATTCAAGATTGGGTTAAATAAGTTTCCCTGCACAAAAATGCAGGGAAACATTTTTTTCATTTATTTTCTGAATTTTTTTGCCTAATGATTTATCTCTTAAATTGAGCAATTTTTCTTATCGACACTTCCCATTGAAAACTGTTAATTTAAAGATAAATTTCCACCCCACGTATCAATTTTTCCCCAATCACGGAAATCACCCAGGGGTGCTTTCATAGCTTTCACCATCATCTTTTCCAAAAGATTCAATTTCTTGAGATCCATGACACCAGCGAACATTGCTTCACTGGCGGGTTTAACCAGCGCACGAACTGGATTCAGGTAATCGCTCACGATTTTTCGATTTTCTTCTGTATCCTGGTTTAAGGTCATGCAGACAATGAATATTCCAAATGTTTTTGACTGCAATTCCGATTGATAGTTTTCAACAAATTTCATTGCCTCAGGTAAGATGTTGCCAATCCGAATGGCACTACCCAGAATAATTGACTGGTATTCCGATAAATCGGTTACTTTTTCAACCGGCTTCAAGTCAACCTGAACCCCTTTTTTCGATAACGTTTCTGCTATATGTGTCGCAATTTCAATCGTAGATCCAGCTTTGCTTGCGTATGCTATTAATGTTTTATTTTGCATATTTTCTTCTCCTATAATTCTTGTTGGTTTCTCAATTACAGGTTTAACAGTAGCAATAAGTGTCGTACCACCACACAATAGTAATCCAGATGCTGCTGAAACAATCAAACCCTTTTTTAAAAATTTTCGACGTGAGATTTCCTTTTCCATTGGTTTCTTGTCCTATCGCACTAATTGAAATCAATGAAACCATAACAATTTATTAAGAAAGGAACCCTCTACTTTTGATTAGTATTGTGTCTGTTTTTTTGATCAGTTTTAAATGTTCGAATTTTTTGAACCACAAAAAAATTTCTTTTTTTAATGGATCTTTTTATACACTAACACATCATTATACCAAATTAATGTGATAAATTTTGTCAAGTTTGTCGTGATTTAATCAAGTGATAAACGTATTTTACTTACAAAATCCAATGCACGCTGCTTTGCAAAGCCTGTATACGACTGAATATCAGAAAGACTCTCAATTTCGCTTTTTGATAACCATTGTTTCAATGAAGAATCATTAATCAATGTCTGTAGTAAAGGATTCTCATCACCATTTTGGATGGCATTCCAGGCCGTTAATGCATGTTGGCGGATTAATTCATGGATAACTTGACGGTCTGCTCCCTTTTTAGATGTAGCCATCATCAGTCGTTCTGTTGCTGCAAACGGAGCGTATTTATCCAAATTGCGTTGGATTGCTTTTTCATGAACCTTAAAACCCTCCATTAATCGAGTAGAAACCAAGAGTAATTCATCCGAAATTAGAAATGCTTCGGGAAGAATGCTTCTTCGGTTTGCGCTGTCATCCAACGTGCGTTCCAGAATGGAATTCGCAGAATTTTGCCAGGCAACCTGAGGTAAAACTGCCAACTGTCTTGCCAGTGAATCGACTTTTTCAGCATGGATCGGGTTACGTTTAAAAGGCATGGCAGATGAACCAACCTGGTTTGTTGCAAATGGTTCACTCATTTCTCCAATGGATGGCGATTGAAGCACACGAATATCAAGTGCAAATTTATGGAGAGAAGCTCCTAAACCAGCTAATGCAGACAATACATCGAAATCTTGTTTTCGCGGGTAAGTTTGGCTACTGATGGAATAAAAAGGCAGTTCGAGTTCACGGCTAAGGGATGCCTCAAAATCCTCAAGATTTTCCAAACCGATCAAATCAGCAAAGGAAGCTCCAGTCCCAACAGCACCTTTAAAACCCTTTCCGCGAATATGTGATCGAATTTCGGCTAAATGATGCCAATCTTCCAATAGATCCTGTGCGTAAACACAAAAGCGATAACCAAGGGTCGTAGGTTCTGCCGGTTGGAGATGGGTATATGCCATGACCGGCAGGTCGGCATATTTCTCGATTTGTGAAGCCAGTATTATGAGGAGCTTGGATAAAGACTTCAATATCATATCCAGCGCCTCCCGAATTCGCAATGCATCGGCATTGTCTTCAATGTCCATGGAGGTGGCACCTAAATGAAGAATTCCCCCTGCTTGTGGGCATTGAGAAGCAAATGTTTTGAGTTCAGCCATTAGATCATGGTGAATTTCGGCTTCCAATTTCAATGCTGAATCCATATCAATATGATTTACATTCAATTTGAGTTCACTTAATTGATCTGCATTGACTAATCCATAATGACTTTGCACAGTCGCCAAAGTCAGCCAAATTTTTCGCCACAATTGCCTTTTATGGATTTCACTCCAAATGGAGCGCATTTCCGGACTTGCATACCGCCAGCTAAACGGGGACAAATAATTTAAAAAAGAATCCATTGTTTCACCATGATCTCAGATCGGATAAAAATATTATAACGGGATTTGAGTTCCAGACAATTAGTTTCCGATCTGGATAATGTTGAGAAAGGTTTCATGTTTTTATAATAATTTAAAAGTTATATAAATTTTATTTAATATTTATATTGACAAAATTAATATATTTGTGTATATTATCAATTATCTTGATATCATTATTGCTTTTTTGCAAAGTTGGAGTATAAAGATGAATAATAATGCAATTGAAGCCATTCAATTGGTCAAACAATTTAAACAGAAAAAATCTAAAAAAGCTGAATTCGATAAAAAAAGGGGGTTCTTCCAAAAAAAAGCTGCTCAGCCTATTTTTACCGCAGTGGATGGGATCGACCTTGTAATCCATCGAGGTGAAGTATTCGGTTTATTGGGTCCAAATGGCGCCGGAAAATCCACCACGATCCGCATGTTGTGCACCTTACTGGAACCAACCAGCGGAACTGCCTTTGTAAATGGATTTGAGATTCGCAAGCAGCCCACACAGGTGCGGCAGAGTCTGGGTACTTTACTAGCCGGTGAACGAAGTATCTATTGGAAGTTAACCGGCCGTGAAAATTTAATGTATTTTGCTGCCCTATATCATATCCCTACCAGGGTTGCAAAACAAAGGGTGGAAGAGCTGCTCAAGCTGATGGAACTCACAGATCGGGCAGATGAAATGGTCGAAAAATATTCAACCGGTATGAAACAGCGAATTGCCATCAGCAAGGCTTTGGTTGCAAAACCACCCATTCTCCTATTTGATGAACCGACACTGGGATTGGATCCACAGGCTGCCCGCAATGTCCGAGACCTAATTCTGAAGCTCAAAAGTGAAGGCCACACCATTCTTTTGACCACCCACTACATGGAAGAGGCGGATTTGTTATCCGACCGGATCGGTATTATCGATAAAGGCAAAATCATTGCTTTGGGAACACCCGAACAGCTAAAAGAACAGATTCAACAAAAAGAAGTGATTCACCTGGAAATCAGTGGCTGGTTTGAACAATTGGAACATGTCATCAAGGAAATTCCGGGGATTGACCATTTGATCGTGAAAGAAGGAGAGAACTCATCTTTACAGAATATCAGTTTGCAGACCGTGAATAGCCGTGCAGCCATCCCATTGCTGATCGACAAGGTTAACGTCAATGGAACACATTTGGTGAATATGAATATCTTAAAACCCTCACTGGAAGATGTATTTATCAACCTGACCGGGAAAGCATTGCGAGATTAAAAAGGCGATCTATGACAAATCTTCCGAATGTTTTGAATTTAAAACCAAATCGACTTCTGGCTGAGCTAAATGCCATACGTGCAATTGTGATTAAACAATGGCTGCATACGGTTCGCTATCCCACCTGGGTTCTTCAATTGCTCATCTGGCCGCTCATTTTCCCGGCTGCTTACATCCTGACTGCTCGTGCATTTGCAGGACCAGAACAAATTGCTTTGCCAGTATTCAATGCGGCTACCGGTACGGACAATTACATTGGTTACATTGTAATTGGTACGTTGATCTGGATGTGGCAGAATATTGTGTTGTGGAATGTGGGTCTTTCTTTACGGGAAGAACAGCTACGAGGCACCCTGGAATCCAACTGGCTGACTCCGGTCTGGCGATTCTCTCTCCTGATAGGGTCCATTCTCGTTCAGACAGTTACGATATTCTTTTTTATAGCAGTCACTTTTTTGGAGTACCGTTTCCTGTTTCAGATTCATTTTCAGGGCAACATTGGCCTGGTAATATTGGCTTTTGCAGTAGCATTTCCTTCCATTTACGGGATTGGAATTACTTTTGCCAGTCTGGTCTTACGCATCAAGGAAGCAAATTCTCTGGTTCACTTCGTGCGCGGTTTTGTGATGATTTTCTGTGGGATCACCTTTCCGATTAGTGTTCTACCGGGTTGGATGAAATCGGTCAGCCAATGGCTGCCGCAAACTTATGTAATTCGTGCAATTCGCGAGATTACTCTGGTGGGTGCTGATTTTAATATGGTCAAACAGGATCTGTTGATTTTATTGGGTTTTGGATTTATCTGGATGGTGATTGGTTATTTTGCTTTCACCTTCATGGATCGTCTCTCCCGCCGTAGTGGCTCCATTGGGCAATATTAAGAGGAAATTATCAATGAAGAATAATGAAATCGAACTACCAAAAATAACGCTGAGATCCTATTTAAATGTACTTTTTGTAATTGCTAACAAAGATTGGAAAGTTTATTGGCGTTACCCAATTAATGCCCTAGTAAACATATTAAATCCGTTAATCTGGTTAGCACCCATATTCTTCCTTGGAAAAGCCTTCAGTCAGAATGGGGAAGCGCTTGGATTTGCTGCTTACACAGGCAGCACAGATTATATGTCTTTCTTGATCTTAAGTACTGCAATAAGCAATTTTACATCTGCTGTTTTTTGGGGTATGGGCTATGCATTAAAAAATGATATGGATTCAGGCGTACTGGAAAGCAATTGGATGACTCCCATTCCGCGTCTCCTGATCTTGATTGGCAGAACATTAAATAGTCTTTTAGTCACCAGCATCATTTCACTGATTATGATCATCCTTGCCAGCCTGATATTTGGGTTTCGTACTACCGGGAATATTTGGGCATCTGTATTAACCTTGATCCCTATGTTGCTTGGCCTTTATGGGTTTGGGTTTGGATTCGCTGCCCTGGTGATGATTATGCGGGAAGCGAACACCATGGTGGATATGGGACAATTCCTGATTGATTTATTCTCGGGATCGCAATTTCCCGTCACTGTACTACCTCGCTGGCTGCTGCCGGTAGCACTGAGTATCCCTTTAACTTATGGATATGATGCAGTCCGGGGTTGGTTGCTCAATACGAAAACGATTCTGCCTATTCAGACAGAAATCCAATTATTACTGGTGTTCATGGTCGTCATGATTATCGCCGGTGTATTCGTTTTTAGGAAATTGGAACGTAGAGTTCGTTCTCGTGGAACCATCGGACAATATTAAGCCTGAATTCAGTATATAAAGCTTTTATTCTCCTGGTTCGTATTTTGGAAAACCAGAGTATAAAAATATCATATTCCCAATGACCAGGCATCAACTCGAGCTTTTGGGAGAAGTGAAACACAATAATTCAGGATCATTTTCCTTCTTGTTCTGAATGGCTCACGGATCACCAGGTTGGGTAAATGTGTTTGGCAGGCAGGTAAAGCATAGGCGAGTTCTTCACGCGCCTCGGGTAATTGAGTCTCCTGAAGGACAAACAGTGTGAAGTAAAATGGAAAATGCTTCCAACCTCCACTTCCATCTCTATTTTGCCTTAACGTGCGGACATAATTCAGTACTCTTACTTCTCTGTCCGGCCAGTCCGAGACTAATAAATAACGCCAAAAAGCTAACGCAGCGTATGCACATTCACCTAATACACAATAATCTTTTACATAGCATTCATATTTTAAACGATCATCAATCTCATCCATCATTGGTTTCAAATCATCTTGAAAGCCGGTTAACGATAAAATTGCCCGACAAACTTCCAAACTCAAAACGGTGTGAATACCCATTCGCGTGTGCAAGCGTTCACCGGTAAATAATTGCCCACCTTTCTCAAGATCATATTCAGGAATATAAAATCCAAGGTAATTTGGAACACCCAAGAAGAATCTCTTAAGGGCAAGTTTTGTTTTTACTTTTTGATCTACAGTAAGGAGTTCGCCTTGTTGTTCTATCTCGTTTATTCGATCCACAATTTCAACCAGGCTGATTTGTTCTGTCATACCAGCTCCTCAAATATTAAGAACGTTTGTTCTAGTATTATAAACACAACCGATTCGGGTGTCAAGTCCTGATTTGATTTCATGGGTTGGGTAATTTATCTATTATTTCACGCAAAACTCCTTCCTGATGATAAAATTGCGCCCATATTGAGCACATAGAAATGTAAAATGAACTTCTTTTATTTTCTCATCACCATCACACCAGTTTTACTGGTTTCGATTTTAATAATCCTTCTTCGATTGCCGGCAACCAAAGCAATGACAATTAGCTGGTTTGTATTTGCTTTGATCGGGATTTTTGGCTGGAGAATTCCAATCTTTCAGGTTGCAGCAGCCTCGATTGAGGGATTAATCATCGCGTTTTCAGTAATTTGGATTTTATTTGGTGCCATTTTGCTTCTCAACATGTTGACCAGCAGCGGTGCAATGAGTTCAATCCGGAAGTGGTTTATGCATATAAGCGCAGATCAACGCATTCAAGCCATCATCATTGCCTGGCTTTTAGGCAGTTTTCTGGAAGGTGCAGCCGGTTTTGGTAGCCCGGCAGCGATTTGTGCCCCACTATTGGTTGCCCTGGGATTTCCGCCCATGGCAGCAGTCGTTCTTTCTTTACTTTCAAATAGTATTTCAGTCACCTTTGGAAGTGCCGGCATGACCATTCTTGTTGGAACAGTCCAGGGCATTCAACAAGGAATTCACCCTGCCGCAATTGTCAGTTCTTATCTGGGTAACCTGCAATTTTCAGATCTAATTCAACAAGTCAGCGTAAAATCAGCCTTATTAA
>PHBS01000084.1 GCA_002841995.1 Chloroflexi bacterium HGW-Chloroflexi-8 | reverse complement strand
GGAAATACTTGTTCGTAGTGATCAACATATTCTTTTTTCAGACAAGTGGATTTTCATTGCAGCAGAAAGAAGCAATCAAATATGGAAAATTGAATCTAAAAATGGGAATGCCAGCCTATTTCTGGAAAATGAAAATTATAGTATCAGACCAGTGGAATTTCAGGACAATATCCTGATTGTGCAAGCCATACGTACGAAGGGTTCATCACGCTATGAGATATGGGGATATGATCTAACCAGTGGAGATCGTATATGGCAAATAATTCCGCAAGCATTCAGATCCATAGAGGTAAATGCCTCTTCGATCATCGATTCAGCTGGGGTCTATGATATACACCTGACTTCGAATAAATTGATCCTTCTGCAAGCTTTTGACGATCCGGCCCGGATTACATTTGATCAAATCGACTTAGCCAGTGGTGTTGTTCAAAAGCAAACTTCATTTACGCTTCCAGATCAAACAGTTTTTTCTTTGTCGTTGATTGGCTGGCAGGATCAAATTGCGTGGTTGGATACTGATGAGATATATGGTTTTGATTCGTTTACAGGTCAGCCCATTGCACAATGGCCGTAAAACAGGCTCAATAGATGATTGGGTTGCCTTCGGTAAGCACCATATTCGTTATGGCAAACTGCTGACGCATTTGCTTGACAGGAGTATATTCATTTGAATTCCACCAGGCTTTGGCTTGATCCATGCTATCAAATTCTATAATGACCAGACGCTTTGGATTCCATTGTCCTTCCAGAGTCAAAGTCTCACCACCTCTGGCAAGATATTTCCCCCCATATTGAGCTACGATTGGTGGGGTTAGTTTTTTGACCATTTCATAGTTCTCTGGGTCGATTATTTGAATTTCAACAACCACAAATGCAGTCATAATTGTCTCCTATCACTTTCGTTTCATCTCAGAAAAAATCTCATAATAATTATGGGCTTAAATACAAAAAAAGGATCACGCTTCGATCCTTTTTTTGAAGTATTTTTATCTAGCAGGTGAAAATGATTTTTGTTGTCGGTTGGCAGGGTATTTGCGATACCGGTTGCCATTATTTGATTTCTTTATTGGAGAAGGAGAAGCATGGTCCAGTTCGTTTGAATATTGTTCAAAACCAACCAATTCTTTTCGTTCTAAAGATTTACCTAATAATCGCTCAATGGTGCGGATCATGGGAAGATCTTCAGATGTTACCAAAGAAAGGGCCATACCAGTGTGTTCCATACGGCCAGTTCTACCGATCCGATGTGTGTAGGCATCAGCGGTATTCGGCATATCATAATTGATTACCTTGGAAATTTTTGACACATCGATTCCTCGGGCAGCAATATCTGTGGCTACCATGATCCTGGCGTGACCGCTACGGAAACGATCCATAGCGCGATCACGTTGGATCTGTGAAAGATCACCCTGCAAGGAAGTAACTGAATTTCCAGCTTTATCCAATTGGTCTGCCAGTTTTTTAGCACGGTGTTTTGTTCGGGTAAAAATTAATACCTGTCCATCATCTTTTTTGTCCAATAACGCGAGCAGCATTTTTGTTTTTTGAAGCTGTTCAATTGGATAAATAGCATGACTGATCGTTTTTAGTGGTTTGGAGGCTTCAATATCGACGGTGATCGGATTTTTCAAAAACTCATTTGCCAGGCTCCGAATTTCTTCGGGCATGGTAGCAGAAAAGAGCAAAGTTTGGCGGTTTTCAGGGATTTGGCGGACAATCTTTTTGATCGTTGGCAAAAATCCCATATCAAACATCTGATCTGCTTCATCCAGAACAAGGACTTCAATATTCTGTAAACTGACAATTTTTTGGTCCATCAAATCCATGAGACGACCGGGACATGCGACGACAATCTCAGTTCCACCCCTCAACCCCCGCACTTGAAGTTGTTGGCTAATGCCACCATAAATCGACATGCTTCGTAACCCGGTTTTTCGAGCTAATTCGCGGATGGCTTTGTTAGTTTGTTCTGCCAATTCACGAGTAGGTGAAATAATTAAAGCGCGCAACTTACCACGTTGACCGCTCATTAAGCGTTCCAGCATGGGTAATACAAAAGCAGCGGTTTTTCCGGTGCCTGTTTGGGCTAATCCCAAAATGTCTGACCCTTCCATAATGGCTGGAATGGTTTGTTCTTGAATTGCGGTTGGGTTTTCGTATCCAACAGCATTAATACCCGCTTGAATTTGCGGGTGAAAAGAAAATGTTTTAAAACTCACAAAAGGTCCTTTTTGGCCTAAGATTGAGCCAGGGAAAGTACCTTGACTCGGCTACAATTGCATATGGTCTTTATTTTTCCCCATTTACAACAGCGTTGAGCAAGTATACCACAGAAAATGAAGATAATTTTTATCCGATTAAATTTATAGAAAAAGGAAAGTATAAATATTGATTCGAAATTTGATAAAGATTAAAAATCATCTTCGGATTGCAATTACTTTTTTAAAAATATCAGTAGAATGAATATTGATTTTACTGATAAAACGAAGGAACCTCCAATGACAAAATATGAATTACACGCACTAAATCTCCCAAAAATGAGCGGAATTTTATTGAAACTTTTTACCACTGTGGTTGAAAACCCGATCGGTAAGGCTTTTCTGATCAATGGTCTTTTGGAGAATGGTGGTATTCCAAAACTCCGGAAAATAAATTTACAGGAACCTCCAACCATGTTTCCATTGATGGTCGATTTTAAACCAAATGTGAGCGGAGAGTCTGGATTTCAATCATCTGAACAGGAATCTGATTCTCAAAAAGAATCCTCCAAAAAAATCCGGTCATTCTATCAGGATGATCCATCCTTCATTCAGAATGTCGCGACAAAAGTTATTGAAAATATAAAATCCAGCGATTCTTCAAAATCTCCTCTACGAGCTTTTTCGTCTTTCAATGAGGCGGACATTTTGAAGCAAGCCCATGCTTCACAAAAAAGATTTGAAGAAGGACACCCACTCAGTCTTTTGGATGGTATACCGGCCTTATCCTACCACTGTAGGAACGGCTTTCCTGGGAAAAGAACCAGCCAAACAGGATTCAACGGTAGTAGCCAGGTTGAGAGCGGCAGGTGCATTATTGGTTGGAAAAACAAACATGCATGAGATTGGTATTAATCCAAATGGCGCGAATGTAACTTTTGGAGCCGTAAAAAATCCTTACGACACGAACCGGGATCCTGGTGGCAGTTCAAGTGGATCTGCTGCTGCTGTTTCATCAGGTTTAGTTCCAATCGCCATTGGTGCGGATGGAGGTGGGTCGATTCGAATTCCTGCTTCTTTATGTGGCGTTGTTGGATTAAAAGCTACTTATGGTCGGGTCAGTGAATTTGGTGCAGCTCCTTTATGTTGGAGCGTTGCTCATTTGGGGCCAATTGCCACGAATGTTGAAGATGCTGCATTAACGTACTCCATTATTGCCGGACCGGACCCGAATGATCCAAATACACTGAAACAGCCACCTGTAACTCTTGAAAATTGGAATAAAACTGATTTGAGCGGCTTTAAAATGGGAATTTATCGTGAGTGGTTTGACCATGCATCACAAGAGATTGTTGAGTCCTGTTACTCCATGCTAGATCGAATGCAGCAGATGGGTGCGAGGGTTGTTGAAATCGAAATTCCGGAATTGGATGAAATGAGAATTGCACATGCCATGACCATACTCTCCGAAATGGCCTTGTGTATGAAACCTTATAAAAAATATCGAAAACTACAAGGCTCTGCTGTTCGATTAAGCCTGGTACTGGGAGAAATGCTTACTGCTTCGGATTATTTGCAAGCACAGCGTATGCGAACCAGAGCAATTTCAATATTTAATAATGTTTTAGCCAAAGTCGATTGTATTTTGACTCCGGGAACAGCACTGACAGCGCAACCAATCCCCAAAAATGGAAATGAATCGGGTTGGTCAGATCTTTCAACCGATACAGAAATGATGCGGTTCATTTATCCCGGAAATTTGGTTGGGTTACCTTCTATTAGTTTTCCGATTGGATATGATACTTTGGGATTGCCAATCAGTATGCAAGCGATTGGGCGCTATTGGGAAGAAAATGTGATTCTGCGGGTTGCTTATAACGCAGAAAGAGCCTTTAAACCCCAGACTCCGAAGACACATTTTTCGCTTTTATCCTGATTTGAATTTAGATTAGTTCGCCAACTCAGCTTTGTTCAAGATCTCCAGAGCATACAGAGTCACCCAGCGATCGATATCATCATGCTCTGCAATGATTGGCCACGTTCTGCGGTGATAAGGATTTGAACCTCTAATTCTGCCATTGGATTTCTGCTGGAATTGCAACCATTGAATTGCAGGTTGAGCTTGAGGGAGCGAAACCTGGTTCAGGTCAATCAAAACTCGTAGTATGTGCAAGATATCACTCTGGTAAAAGAGTGGGAAACTGATCTTTCCCCAGAGTGGGTGTGTTTTTGCTCCGTCCGCTAATGGATAATTTGATTTCACCACCGAGTTCTTTACAAATAGAAATTCCAATCCAACCTGAATAGCCTCATTGATTTCAGAAGTTCGTTTTTCAGGTGGAATTGCAGACAAACCCCATAATGACCGCACTAATCCCCAACTACACGGCACATTTTTATTAATTTCACATTTGCATTCGGTTTCAGTCAGGCTTTTCGTGACCACAGTGATCATATCCTGCGTTCTGGGATCATTTATAAAACCACCATAAATTACATATCGCAGAATATTTCCCCATAAGCAGGTGAATCCCGGATTATTGAAGTCAAGTCTTTTTTGAATATCAGCTTGTGTGGAATTTAGCATAAATTCTACAGCTTTTTGAAAGCGTGCATCCTGAGGATCAATCAGCAATTCTTCCAATAACATCATGCTCCAGTGTGTGCTGACATATTTAGGAGTGTAGTAATGGTTTAGATAAGGCCATTGTCCAAGAATCACTTGTCGATCAAGAATATCCTGCACAGGAAATGATGTTTGAATTTCCCGGTATTCCTTTATCAAGGTTGGATCGTTTAGATCGTATCCCAATAAATTCCGGTATGTTTTAAATCGGATGGTTGGAATTTTGCTTGATAATAGCCATGGGATTAGGGAATCTGAATAATCCATTATTAATCTATTATATTATTTCTGTAAGTGGAATTCGGTTTTTTAAAGATAAACACGAAAAAATAAGATTTTGCTTTTTGATTAGAAGGTGATTAAGGAAATGCTTATTTTAAGAAATAGATGATAGAAACAGCCACTCCAATAAATACGACCGTCCATCGTAAAACATTAGGACTGATCCGGCTTGCAAGCTTGCCGCCCAGGGTACCACCGATTAACGCGAACACAGCCATCACCGCAGCAGATATCCAATCTACATTTCCTGAAAAAAGGAAAAAAATTGCTGCGGCGATATTGACGCTAAATGCAACAGCTTGTTTTAAAGCATTTAATTTGGTCAGTGAATCTTGTAAAACTAATCCTAAAACGGCTAAAACGATTACGCTTAACCCAGCGCCAAAATATCCACCATAAACAGCAGCTAAACCAACAAAAAGAAGCGCCCAAAAACTGATTTGTTTTTCCACAAGACCTGTTTTGTTTTTGCGATTTAACCATTTTTTCAGTGGTTCACCAATTGCCAAGAGTATAGAGGCAAGCAAAATCAAAAAGGGCACCAGATCGCTGAATAACTTTTCTCCGGAGTTAAGTAATAAGATGCCACCAACAATGCCTCCAACAATCGCGACTGGTACTAATGCCCATAAACGCTTTTTTTGAGACAATAGATCTTTTCTTTGGGCGATGGTTGCACCAAAATATCCCGGACATAATGCAACCGTATTGGTAACATTAGCCATAACCGCAGGTAATCCGACTGCGGTTAAAACTGGAAAAGTAATGAGCGTACCACCACCCGCGACAGCATTGACAAATCCTGCTATCGTCGCTGCTAAACCGATGAAAATGTATTCAAACCATTGGAGGTCCATTGTCCTGTACTTTCGATGTGAAGATTTAGTGAAATTAAAAGGTCAAAAGCAATGCCAGAAAAAATTATAACTTTTTAAGATAACCGGGATCTGGAAATTCAAAAATTATGTTGGGACAGCTTGATCTTGCAAAAGAGATTTTTTGGTTTTTGAAATAAGAATATTCTCATAAATCCGCAAGAAGACCACACCAGTCAACGTGATTACACTCCCGATAATTTGAATTCCTGTGAATCTTTCTCCAAGAAAAATATAGGCTGTCGTCGCTGTAAAAGCTGGTTCCAGGGTCATGATTAAATTAGCGACACTGGAGGGCAAGTAGCTCAAAGAGTAATTATAAAATCCAAACCCAGCGACTGTGGGAATTGCGGCCAGTAAAAATAAGATTCCCCAACCACCCCAGGAATTTCGTAACCAAATAAAATCTGAAAATTGCATTGCTTTTCCAGGAGGAAAATTTCCCGGCAAAAGATTTAAGATGAACAAGAAAATCATTGCAAACGCGAATGTGTAAAAAAGTGTGGTACTCGGGTTCAATCCTCTTTGAGACGCAGATCTTCCCATGAGACTGTAAATGGCATAGGATAATCCCCCCAGAATACCTGCAAATATTCCGACCAAATTCGAATGCCAGGCTGATCCATTTATTGCTCCAGAAACAATGGTACAACCACCCAGGCTCAGGATAATCGCTACTATTTTCGACCAGTGAAGCTGTTCTTTTAGGAGCCACCAGCCTAACAAAGCTGTGAATCCTGCTGAGCAATAAATCAGAACAGTTGCGATTGCTGCTCCATTCAAGGCAACGGAAAGAGTCCATAAAGCGTTAAAAGTCGCTAATACAAAACCATAAGCGATTAAATAAACGCAATCTTTTTTTGTTATCCTTAATAATTTTGGACGAAAAATAAGAAGAATCGGAAATAAGAAAATGATTACAAAGACATCTCGCCAGAATGCCAGTATCAAAGGCGGGATTTGGTAAGTCTGTGTCAAATAACGAATGAAAATGGCTGTAGTGGATAGAAAAAAAGCGCCTGTTACAGCGGTTGCATATCCGCGGCTTAAACGTGACGAATTTGAATGATGATTCACCATCCAAGTATTTTAGTTTAAAAATCGAATTTATGTTGAGGGATTTTCTACTTGATTATCCGGCGTTGTCGTAGGCTGTTTTCATCCAGGTGATTAATTGTTGGTCAACCTCATTAATGCTTTTAACCACAATTTTATAATCACACATGCTTCCTTTTGGCTGGGCTTTCAATCGATCATCCTCACCCAAATTCTTTGCATTCAATCCTAATTCAAAACGGGTATTTGTAGCTGGACCGATCATGATGAATTGTCGTTTGCGTCTCAGGCTTAAATATCCCTTCTTCGGTGCTATTTCGAAATCGCCGAATGAGTGAACAATTTTCATAATGTGTTCATGCAATTCACGAAAAATTGCTTTTGGACCACCATAAATTTCCGATACTAAATCTTCCAAGGAAGCATTGGATGCTTCAGCCGCTGTTTGGCCATCTGAACCAAGTGCATAATGGACAAGCATAGACGCATCTCCAAAACCCAAATTAAATTTATCAGCCATCATGCTGCGGAGTTCACCATGTTTTTTTAATCCGCTTTCCTGAATGATAAATCGCAATTCTTCAATACTTTTCCCTGTTTTCTTTTGAATATTATTCAGTTGTGTATCTCGTGCCTTACTCAGAGAATCCATACCATCCAGCCTTTCTCATAGAGCTACATTTCGAATTTTGAAGGATTATTAATATACATTTAAAAGAAAGAATAATCAAAAAAGCTGCACAACAATAATCTGACGTTATCGTTAAATATTATAAACGCCATGCTTGCGGAAATTAAGAGGATTGACTCGATAAAGTTTCTCGCTTTGAGGACTCATCAAATAATACCCACCATTTCTATGTAAAACAGGCATTCTTCTTTTCAATCGGGAGAACGCGTCACGTAAAAGTCCGGAAAGATTCGCATAACTATTCATCTCTTCTGGCCAAATGGAGAATAATTCGTCATAGAAAAGAACAAACTCAGATCGGTATTGATCGCTTACGAGATTTAGATTGTTGATTACCCAACATTTGGATTCAAAATGCCATTCGTAAACCATACCGATAAACCGGTAATCCGTACTGATATAAGGAAAAAATGGAAATTGCCGGCAGCTAATTGCACGAAATCCTCTTTGGCAATACTTTGGTCCTTTGCATGCTACCAGGATTTGATTATTTGGGATCCCATCCTCAATTTCCTTGATTTCTTCAGGAGTGGCAGAACAATCCGTTCCATTCCACTCATGCCAAAGATTGGTATTATTCTTCAGGTAATTCCATTCCTGATCATATGTAACTGGAATGGCTTCACAAATATCACAGCAATATGGTTTCCCGCTTGGATTATAGACCGAACATTTCAAACCGCAATCAATATTTGTGATTTCAGCATTAAATTTTTGATATTGTTCATGAAAATCTATTTTTGGTCTGTACATTTCATCAAAATTATTGCGTAATAAATGCTTGATTGATATCGAATACGGATTGAAAGACTTCCTGAGGAGTATAAGATATCAAAGTCTCAATTTTTGTATAACCCCAGGCAACCGCACCAAATGGTATGTTGGCTTTATGGGCAGCCTGGATATCACGAATTTCGTCACCGATGCAAAGCGTTTCGGTTTCATCCATGCCACTAACCTTTAGTATTTTCTTAAATTTAGCCTGCTTCGAAAACATAGAAACTCCACATTCATAAAAAGTGAAAAGAGCAGAAATTTCTTTTCCTAATACTTTTTGGATAATACTCATTTCATTCGAACTAACCAGAGCTAATTGGACTTCATGCTGTGACAAATTGTGGAGTACTTTTTCGATATCCTCAAAAAGTTGAATTTTATGAATATCTTCCTGCATTTTTTTCTGAATGTCTTTTGCAATAATCGGTATTTTCCAATAGGGAAATTTGTATTTCTTGATAATTTTCCGTACACCCAATGTCCGAAACTCTTCTAACTGAGTATTTGTGATCGGCTCATAATTTTGTTCGGCAGCCAGACGCGAAATAATACTAACCAGCCACGGAAACGTGTCTGCCAATGTGCCATCAAAATCAAAAATCGCCAGTTTGTATGTCATATTTTTTCTAACTATCCCTAACTACCGTTAATCTTTTGATCCGGTCAATTGTAATGCCTTTTTAACTTCCAACCTTAATCATCCAATCAATTAATTAATCTTCTGCTATTTTTGAGCTCACCAATTTGCCCTTCGGAGTGAAGAACACCACAATCAGGCTTAATACGGCTGCAATAAACGATACGAGGAACATATTTGCCATGGATGTACCCAATGCCTGTCGTAGCGGGAGATCAATCGCGGCACTGTTGCCAGGAATTGGGTTTATTAGACTATTTAAGGAGATACCACTCGGGTCGCTCCCCGCCTGTAAAAGCAATGTCGATAGTCTGGAACTCAACACAACACCCAGAACACTCACGCCTAAAGTTCCACCTATGCTGCGACTGAATTGGATTGTGGAAGTTGCTACACCCAGATCCCTTTTTGCGGCAAAGGTTTGGATCGATATCAGGAAGACCGGTATGGTCAGACCCATACCGATACCCATCAATGATGTATAAATCATGACTAGAATCTGGCTGGTACCCATATTTATGGTGGTCAGAAAATAACAACCGATCACCAAAAATACCGTGCCAATCACAGCCACACTTCGGAAACTAATTTTAAGGAGCATCCAGCTGCCAAGAATACTTGCTACTGTCCAAATCAGTGACATGGGAGTTAATGTTATTCCTGCTATTGTTGCTGAGGTGCCTAAAACCGCTTGAACGAATAAGGGCACATAAGAAATACTCCCAAACATTGCCCAACCGGAAAGGACCCCATGCAGAATTGCGATTGAAAACAAACGATCACGAAACATATGTAAAGGCAGGATTGGGTCTTCTACTTTTTTTTCTACGATTAATAATCCAATAAATAACAAGATAGCTGCAAGAAGACTCCAAACACCAAAGGGCGACTCTAACTGATTCAACCCAAGCAATAGACTTAAAGCGCTTAAAGTTAACAAAATTGCGCCAATAAAATCCAGTTTCACGTCTCGTCTCATAAATTTCGGCTGATTGTTCCAGGCGATCAGGACCAATGAAACCGCTATAATTCCTGGAATTAAATTGATAAAAAAGACCCAATGCCAGGATATCTGATCTACCAGGAATCCTCCGATCAATGGACCAATAATGGATGAGACTCCCCAAACACCCGAAAAATATCCTTGCATACGGGCACGCTCTTCAACACTATAAATTTCACCAATAATGATTAACGCAAGTGGTAATACGCCGCCTGCACCTAATCCTTGAATAGCACGAAAGAATATTAGTTGTTGCATACTGTTAGCGAAACCACATAAAATGGACCCAACCAGGAATAGACTCATCGAAATGAGATAGACTTTTTTTCGTCCAAATACATCAGACAATTTCCCATAAATCGGAACAGTAGTCGTGGATGCGAGCATATAAATTGAAAATACCCAGGAGTAAATGGATAAACCTCCCAATTGGGCAACAATGGAGGGCATTGCGGTAGCTACGACAGTTCCTTCCATTGAGGCAAGAAACAAGCTTAACATGACACCCGCTGTGATTATTTTCAATCTTTTTGGCGACAAATGATTGACCTCTGATTACGAGTTATAGGATAAAACTGCTGATTAATAGGAATACCCAATAATTATTGGATTATATCGGAAATCATGAAAATGAAAGACAAGATGAGAACACAGATGTCTTTCGCATAAAAAAGATCTTTCAGGCAGAAATTTCTATTCTGTAGTATATTATCGAGCGGCAAAGAGGAAATATTTATGGCATTATTTAGTCTAAAAAATATAGACCTGGGATTTGGTGGCCCCTTATTACTCGATCAGGTTAACCTGCAAATCGAATTAGGAGAACGGGTTGGCTTGCTCGGGCGAAATGGTGCTGGTAAATCTTCGTTATTAAAATTGATCCATGGGGATATTGAAAGCCTTTCCGGCCAGATCGCCAGACAACAAAACCTGAAAACAGCCTATCTCCCCCAGGAAGTTCCCGCAGAGCTCAATGGATCAATAATGGAAATTGTGAATTCTGGACTCATTGACCAGGATTTGAATCATCCCGAATTGTGGCAAAACCAAATCAAGGTTGAACAAGTCATTTCAAGGATGCAATTAGATCCGGATGCAAAATTTGAAACACTATCTGCCGGTATGAAACGTCGTGCATTGCTCGCTCGCGGACTAGTACGAGACCCAGACGTTTTACTATTGGATGAACCGACCAACCATTTGGATATCGATGCCATTCAATGGCTGGAGGATTTCCTTTTGCGCTGGGGTGGAACACTCGTCTTTGTCACACATGACCGGGTTTTCTTACAAAAAATGTCCACACGTATTGTTGAATTGGATCGAGGCCGGTTATTTGATTGGGATTGTGATTACAAGGTTTTTCTGGAACGTAAGGAAGCTATGCTTCAGGCCGAACAAGCCCAAAATGCTGTCTTCGATAAGAAATTGGCACAAGAAGAACAGTGGATCCGGCAAGGAATTGAAGCAAGAAGAACGAGGAATGAAGGGCGGGTGCGAGCATTAAAAAGGTTGCGGGAAATACGGAAAGACCGTAGAGAGCAGACTGGAAAAATCCGTGTTGAGATTCAAGATGAAAAAAAATCAGGCCGCCTGGTAATTGAGGCAGAAGGCATCCATTATGCTTATGGTAATCAACCCATCCTGCGCGATTTTTCGACGATCATTCGCAGAGGAGACAAAATAGGGATCGTTGGTCCAAATGGATCTGGCAAAACGACACTATTGAGAATCCTTTTGGGTGAATTGCTTCCGCAAAAAGGGGTAATCAATTTAGGGACAAACCTGGATATTGCTTATTTTGACCAGTTACGATCTCAGTTGAATGAAGACCAATCCATACTTGATAATGTTGGTCAGGGTCGTGATGTGGTTACGATCAATGGAAAAAACCGCAACATTTATGGGTACCTTGAGGATTTCCTTTTTTCCAAAGATCGGGTTAATGCACCTATCAGCGCTTTGTCTGGTGGAGAACGTAATCGATTGCTGTTAGCACGATTATTTACACAATCTACTAATTTATTGGTAATGGATGAACCTACCAATGATTTGGATATCGATACCTTAGAAATTCTGGAAGACTTGCTCCTGGATTTTGAAGGCACATTAATTCTTGTCAGCCATGATCGCGCTTTCTTAAATAACCTTGTGACCAGCACATTGGTGATGGAAGGGGAGGGAAAAGTCGGCGAATACGTGGGTGGTTACGATGATTGGAAACAGCAGGTCTCCAATCATGAGAACACTCAAAAAGGTGCTGGAACTCTTTTCAAATCCAATACCACTAAACCAAAATCGCAAATTTCAACGCAATCGGGTAAAAGAAATGATGTATCTTTTAAAGATAGAAAAAGTCAGGAGGTTCGCTCCCGCGAATTAGCAGAACTTCCTTTGCGAATTGAAGCGTTAGAAAATGAACAGCATGAATTGAGTAAAAAAGTTGGGGAATCCTCTTTCTATCAACAGGATAATGAATCAATTGCATCTGTGATAGCTCGTATTAAAGAATTGGAAGATGAGCTGGCACAGGCTTTTTTGCGATGGGAAGAATTAGAGAATCAAGATCATTAAGACAGTAATATTTTCGCCTGAATTTCTCATTCAGAACTTCTATTCCGGTCGGAAAGTCTGTGTATAAGGGTCAAAGCGACTGGATGCATTGATCAAATTTTGTATTGATTCCTAGCGGGCTGAATCAAAAGAATTAATTTTGATGAAGCGCTTGTATTTTCGGTCCCCTTGTAACAAATGTTCCGGGTCCGGTAAAAAAGTTCCATGAATAAAATGGACTTCAATGTGATTTTCGCAAAACACAATTGAACATAATCCAGCGCTAACATGACCACCTTTTTTGGCATCATAATAAGTGACACTATTGCGGGTCATTTCTTCAGTGATGTCTGGTCTAATCGTAAAGATCAAATTACGAAGTTCAAAAAACACATCGAAAAGATCAATGGGTAAGTAAGAAAATTTCTTCTCAAGGATTTGGGTAGGGATCATTTTTAATAGCGATTGAAATTGGAAAAACGTGATTGATAAAGCTATCATATCAATATTTGAAACGTTTTGCTATTCCAAAATATATTTTATGAGCGGAAATCGGATTTTGGCTCTTTCTTTTTGAAAAAGCATTTTATTCATTTATTTAATCTGGATCAGAATTTCGGATATATGTCTATTCATACTATAATTAGCCCAATGGTTTAAAATCTCACATTAAGAAATTATTGATGAAAATATTATTGATCAACCAGGCATTTGTTTCACCGGAAGAACCAGGTCATACTCGTCATTATGAACTTGCTCAGTATTTGAAATCAATGGGGCATGAGCTTATGATAGTGGCAAGTGATCTAAATTATCAAACTGGACTCAAAACAGTTGATCATAAAGGGATTAGTATCAAGCAGAACATCAATGGAATCCAGGTGATGAGAGCTTACATCTATCCAGCTTTACATAAAAGTTATTTTTGGCGAATCATTTCTTTTTTTTCTTTCATGTTTAGCTCAATTTGGGTTGCCCTAAAAGTTAAAGATGTCGATCTTGTTATGGGAACCACCCCGCCAATTTTCCAAGCGGTTTCTGCCTGGGTTGTAGCGATGCTACGACGAAAACCGTTTTTATTAGAAGTGCGAGATTTGTGGCCGGAATTTATTGTCAGTATGGGCGTTTTTAAAAATCCTGTTTTGATTAAAATGGCCAGGTGGCTGGAAAAATTTTTATATTCACGGGCAACTCATATCCTGGTAAATTCCCCCGCATATGCCGAATACATTCAACAAAAAAAGGTCCCTGAACAAAAAATCAGCTATATCCCTTACGGAACTGATATTGAAATGTTCTCCCCCGAAAATAGTGGCCAATTGGTTCGTGAGAAATACAATCTTTCCGAGAAATTTGTGGTGCTCTACGCCGGAGCATTGGGACAGGCGAATGATATTTACACAATCATTCGAGCAGCAAATCTATTAAAAAATCATTCGAATATTCAATTTGTTTTATTTGGAGATGGAAAAGAAAAAACGAAATTGGTTGAAGAAGTGCATCGTTTGGATTTACACAATATTCTTTTTGCAGGAGTGACTCCCAAAAAAGAAATGCCGTCTGTTTTAGCTGCTGCGGATGTATGTCTGGCTATTCTTCAGGATATCAGTATGTTCCGGACAACATATCCGAACAAGGTCTTTGATTATATGGCAGCCGGGAAGGCAACAATCCTGGTAATTGATGGTGTTGTTCGAAATGTGATTGAAAAAGCTGATGGAGGTGTTTTTGTTCACCCGGGTGATGAAGCCAAATTAGCCGAGGTAGTCCTGAATTTATCCTGTAATCCGGAACGGGTCAAAGAAATGGGTAGAAATGCGCGTCTTTACCTGGTTAATAACCTGGATCGGCGCGATAAATTAACAGAAACTTTAAATCTTTTAGAAAAGCTGGTAAATTGATGAAAGTCTTTGTAACGGGTGCAACCGGATTTACTGGTTCCCATACCGTTCCCTTGTTGATTGAAAAAGGAGTTGAAGTAAAATGCCTCATTCGGCCAGGTCGGGATCATTCCGAATTGGATTCTTCTGATATAGAATGGGCACTTGGAGACTTGAATGACTTACCTTCATTGAAAGTGGCAATGCAGGATTGTGATGTGTTGGTGAATATTGCATCCTTAGGATTTGGTCACGCACGCAATATTATTTCGGCAGCTCAATCAGCAGGTATTCAACGAGCTATTTTTATCAGTACAACAGCAATATTTACGAAGTTGAACGCTAAAAGTAAACAGGTTCGTCTATCTGCAGAAGAATCGATTCAAAATAGCGGGCTTGCATATACCATTTTGCGGCCAACAATGATTTATGGAAGCCCAAGAGATCGAAATATCTGGCGCTTGATCCAATTTATAAAGAAATTCCCAATCATCCCGGTGATCGGAGATGGCACGAATTTACAACAGCCTGTGTTTGTGGAAGATGTAGCACAGTCTATTGTGAAAGTTCTCGACAATGATCAAACGATTGGGAAGTGTTATAACATTGCAGGACAAAATGCACTTTCTTATAATGAAATGATTGATACGATCGCTAGTCAACTACATAAACGTTCAAGGAAAATCCACATTCCGGAGGGTATCACTGTAAGGTCACTTTCTCTTTTAGAAAAACTGCATATCCCTTTTTTTATCAAATCTGAACAGGTCTTGAGATTGAATGAGGATAAGAAATTTAATTTTGAGGAAGCATTAACAGATTTTCAATATAATCCCCGCATGTTTTCAGAAGGAATTGAAAAAGAATTGGACTATATAAAATCAACGAAATGATAAAGCTGACCCTTGTATTTGTTTGTATCACGGTTGTCTCGGTATTTGGTGTAAACCAACTTAGAAATTGGTTGAAAATCAGTAAGATTTACGATATACCAAATGACCGAAGTGCTCATTCTGTGCCTACCCCGCGGGGAGGTGGGTTGATCATTGTTGTTTTAACTTTGATAGTTGTTCTGATTTATTCCATTCTTCGAAATGCCTGGAGCCAAACAATAATTTTTCTACCAATGGCTGCATTGGTAGCCTGGTTTGGCTGGAAAGATGATGTTCAATCCTTATCCCCTAAATTCCGGTTTTTAGCACAGGGTGTCATTGCATTGATTACAATTATTGGTTTAGGATATTTTCGATTCCTTACCATTCCATTAATTGGTGAAGTTCATGTTGGTGTTATTGGCATTCCCTTGACAATACTGTGGATTGTGGGTTTGACGAATGCGTTTAATTTTATGGATGGTTTGGATGGATTTGCTGGAGGTGCTGCAGTTCTTATGGCAGGTGGTTGGATGTGGGTTTCATCCTATTCAAAGGGGCTGCCGAATGAACTGGCATATTGGATATCCTTTGCAATCGCATCCAGCAGCCTGGGTTTCTTATGGCACAATTGGCCACCCGCCAAAATATTTATGGGTGATGTAGCCAGTACATTCCTGGGATATTGCTTTGCAGTTCTGCCGCTTTTATCATCGCACGAAAATGGAGAACCAGTTTTAGTTGGAACGCTGATTATGTGGGCATTCATTCTGGACACGGGTATAACTTTTGCCCGGCGGGCTATCCAACATAAGCAAGTTTTTTCAGCACACCGCACTCATCTTTATCAACGTTGGGTCATAAATGGGATGAACCCACTTTGGGTTAATTTTATTTTTTATTTTTTTACATTATTAGCAATATTTTTATTATGGGGTTGGTTCAATCAATTTCGATTATTTCCCGCTTTAATCATCATCGGATTACCAGTTTTTTGGATTTTTATGACTTTTTTGACTCACAGAAAAGAACATGTTCACAAAATTCCATAAATTTATTTCAATTTTTAAATCAATGGGTCCAGGTTGGATCGCATTTCGGGCTGCGTATAGCTTTCGCACACGAACCGGTTTGATTAAAAGGCAAGTTCCGGCATATCCCTGGAAAAAATATTCTTTCCAGAATCGTGTAATCCCTGGGACACCGCTCGAGTTAAATGAATACAAACGCTGGAAACGCAATTATTATTCGAAGAATTTGCACTTATTTGATGCCTCTTTTCCTGAAAGGATTCCCTGGGATCCACACAAGGCAGTCCAGGAAGCGGAACGCTACTTGCAAGGTGAAGTAAAGTATTTTGATCATCTCTATCAAAATCTCGGTTTCCCACCAGATTGGCTTCTAGATCCTTTTTCGAACATCAAATATGATCCGGCTATTCATTGGTCTGAAATTCCGGATTACGGTAAGTCGGATATTAAATTTGTTTGGGAAGCAAACCGATTCAGTCAGATTTATACCCTTGTTCGTGCATTTAATGTAAACCGGGATGAAAAATACCCACATGCTTTTTGGACGATTCTATCGGATTGGATGCAGAAAAACCCGCCAGGTCTGGGACCGAATTGGAAAGATGGCCAGGAAGTCGCATTAAGGCTCATGGCAGCCACTTTTGGCTACCTTGCATTTCTTAATTCGGATTCCTCAATACCTCAGCATGTTGAAATGTTTTCATTATTTGTTGCTGCTCACGCTCAACGCATCTACCAAAATATTGATTTTGCCATTTCTACGAAAAGTAATCATACGATCAGTGAAGCTTTTGGGCTATGGCTGACAGGAACGCTTTTCCCGGAATTAAAGTACTCAAATCAATATCTCAGGGTCGGCCGTGATATTTTGGAGAACCAAATACGCAATCAATTTTTTGAGGATGGCGGATATGCTATGTACTCAATTAATTATCAGCGCTTTGTCCTCCACCTCTATCTTGTCGCAATTCACCTCGGAGAAAAAGCAGGAAAACCTTTTTCGAAACAAATGGTTCAGATCTTTACAAAATCAATCGAATTCTTATACCATATCATGGACCACCAGACCGGTGAAATGCCACAATTTGGCTCCAATGATGGTGCTCTGATATTACCGTTAAATAACTGTGACTTTTCGGATTATCGACCATTGGTTCAGGCTGGTTATTATTTAATTCATAAAGAGCGCTTATTCCCGGCAGGGGAATGGGATGAGGATTTGTTCTGGATGTTTGGACCATCCGCATTGGAAGCCAAAATCGCTCAACTTCCAATCAGAGGAAAGACAGATTTTCCTGAGGCTGGTATTTATCTGCTGGAATCTGACCACAGTCGTGTCATGATCCGGTGTGTGGACTGTCAATCACGCCCATCACATGCAGATCAAATGCATCTTGAACTTCGCTGGTATGGCAATAGCATCACCTGTGATGCCGGGACTTACCTATATCACGGTCATGGTGTTTGGGATAATGGTTTGTCCGGTACCGCTGTTCATAACACGGTCATTGTGGATAATCAAGATCAAATGACCCGCCTCAGCCGAATTACATGGCTGGATTGGGCAAAAGGGCAGGTATTTCCTGCTCGCTCAGAAGATGGAATTCAGGTTTGGAATGGCAACCACAATGGTTACCGACGACTCAAAGAACCGGTCGACCATCAACGAAGTATTTTTTCGCTTGGTCATGACCGATGGTTGGTATTGGACCATCTTCAAGGAAAATCAACTCATGCTTACCGATTACACTGGCTGCTAGTCGATTTTCCATACCGATTATTGAATGATGACTCCGGGCTAATATTAGATTCAGGAGATTACCCATGTAAGGTTCAGATTGGGTCGTCGGCCATGAATGGAAATTTCTCGATTCTGAGGGGGGATCCACAATCCAATCGGGGTTGGCGTTCAAGGTATTACGCCCAAAAAGAACCGGCAATTTCATTGGTTCTGGACCTGGAGCAACGGGAAACATTTTTTTGGACGTTCTTTGGACACCCAGATGATGAAATAATTGCAAACGACCATCAAATTAAAATCACTTATGATGGCAAAACTCGCCAGATTAATTTTTTTGAAATCTAAAGAAAACTTTTTAACAATGTAAAGAAATACAGCTCCGCATTTTCCAGAAGACTACTGCGACAAGGAAGTCAAGACATGACCTTAAGGAACATATTGAGCAAACTTTATCAGATCGTCAAAAATCACCGGGTGATAGCTTTCTTTCTTCTTTCACTTTTATTGGGTTATTCGCAATGGATATTATTCGGAAAACCAAACTGGTTTATTTATGGAATGTTGATATCCGGACTTATCTTGACCGCACTCTATGAAGGCAAAGCCGGGATCCTGGATCAGTTTAGAAATGCGATCCGGTTCAAAAGCAGCTTCACAAACTATTTTTATGTGCTGATCACCTTATTGGTGGCAAATATCGCCACGCTAATGCTGGCTTTTTTGCTCTATGGCGATCAACCATCTTTATCTATGATCAGAAACGAACCTCAAATGATCATTGTTCTCATTTTGGTTACGATAACCGGGGGACCTATCGCCGAAGAGTTGTTTGGGTTGAGAGGTTTTGCATTACCTAAATTACTTAATGAGCACTCTCCGCTCGTAAGCTCGCTGATTGTTGGCTTTTTCTTTGGCGCTTGGCACTTGATTGAATTTTTTCGTCCGGGTTCATCTCAATTTGCAATTGGATTAGAATTTTATCCGCTTTTTATTGTGGATGAAATTGCACATTCCATATTGATGACCTGGATCTACCTACGCAGCGACCGGAATCTCTTTGTCGGTGGTATATTTTTTCACCTTACGATGAATGTATTTCTGGTACTCTTCCAGACGGATTTTTCACTTAGCAATATCAGCGCTTTTCCTAAGATTAATTCGCATTATTTTGTGATTTACACGCTCATTTCGACCGTTTTTGCGGTGTTTATTGCGCTAAAAACTAAGATGTATGAAAAAGAAATATCATTGGGTGACAATACCCATCAAAATTGAATCTTGCATATATTCCTTTTTGACTAAGATATTCCATAGATTTTCGCTCGTTGAGAGTTGTGTATCACACTCGGTGGGAATCGTCGTGGGAGAAAAATCCTGAAAATGATTTCGTTAAACTCTACCCTTTCTATTTTCACCAATGCAAATGTGAAGGTTTACATAAATGCGTGATCTTATACCAAAAACTGCACACAGAACGGGTACGTGTTGGTTATCCAGAATCCATTCTTGGCGGAGTACCATTAGTATTTCCTGCCGCCCACCGGTAAAAAGGTAAGGACTAAGCTCGGTCGACTTCGATCTCTTCCAATTCCAGTTTCTTGGTTTCTGTTGGGTTGAATAACATGATGATTGCGATTGGAATTAAGATTACAACGCCACCAATCACCCAGAACCATTCCATGGTTGGAAAGATACTTAAAAGATAGCCGGTTAATAGGGGACCAATGACATAGGAAATTCTGGCCACTGTTGTTGTCCAGCCCATGCACGCACCGCGCCGTTCAGTTGGAAAAACTTCCGGAATGTAAACGACAATCCAGGTATAAGTAAAGGAAGTGAAAAAACCGGTCAATGCCGCTGCGATGGGTAGCATGATCCCCTGACCAAATCCCATCAACACAAGAATCAATGCTAAACCGATACACCCCAAAA